>DATBCP010000164.1:0-5312 GCA_036270435.1 Rhizomicrobium sp.
CCGATTCCGGAATCGGCGATCCTGCCCTCCATGAAGTCCATCCGGTCGAAGCCGCTTTCCGCCGCAATCGTCTTCGCCGTCCCGATCAGTTCGGGCCGCGCTTCAACCGCCACCACCTTGCCGCGCCCGGCGGGGCGCAAATAGAGATCGTAGAGAATAAAGCCCAGATAGGATTTGCCAGCGCCCAGATCGGCCAGCACGGGCGCGTCCTTGTCCTTCAAGCTTTCGTCGATCGCGGGCTTGATCAACTGCGCCAGGTGCTGAACTTGTTTCAGCTTGCGCCGGGAATCCGCATTCAATCCGCCATTGTGGGTGAGGATGTGCAGCGCCTTCAGTAGCGGCACAGACTGTCCCGGCCAAAGCTCGCTCGCTGCGCTACTCATTTCGACCAGCCGGAGAAGGCATGGGTGACGCCGTAGTAATAGTTATAGGCGCGGATCGCCCAGCTATTCATTTTTGCCCATTGCCTTGGGGGCGTCAGGTCGTCCCAGTCGGACGACAGGCTCTTGCGGATCTGATTGGCCATATAGATGCGCCGCCTTCCCTGCCAGTAATGCAGGAAGGTGTCGCGGATCTCGGCAATGGGGGTCAGGGACAGCCGCGCGACTTCGCTCAACGCCAGTTGCTCGACCGTGGGGAATTTGCGCGCCCGCCCGATCAAGGCGTCGATATAGGCCAGGACGTCTTCCATCAGCGGGACATGCACCGGCGACACCCCGATCAGGCCGGAATTGAACATCCAGCTATTGGCGGTGTCATAACGGACCGGACCCAGATGCGGCAGGCGGGTGGCAAAGCCCTTGAGCGGGGGAAAGGGGTTGCGCAACTCAAACCGGTTCATCACCACCGCCGTCCTGGTGACGGACCACTCTTCCCGTGGCGCCATCTTGGCCGTCACCTCGGCATGGAAACCGCGCTGGATGATGGAGTCGCTATCCAGAAAGCAGACCGGCGCGGCAAAGCGGTTCAGCGCATCCAGCACCGCCGCCGGCTTGATGCGGTGATGGTAAAGCCCGCCCCCGGACCAGGCCTGGGTCTGGGCGGCAATGTCCACCACCTGGACCGGCCAGTTGGCGTAGACCTGGGGGGTGTCGGTATAGACGGCGATCCGGGCGCCGGGCGCGTCTCCCAGGTCCTGGCGCAGCGAAATCAGGCTGTATTTCAATTCCCGCCGGTATTGGGCGCGGCCGCCATAGTCCAGGTAAAGGTAATGCAGCATCAGCCGGTTATAGCCGGAAATGCCGGTGGAATGGGGAGCCCCAGTCTGCTAGACCCCCGCCCCGGCCTCATGTAGCGAAGCGATAGGCCATGAGAAAAGCATGACCGATTTGTCCAAAATCCGCAATTTCTCCATCGTCGCCCATATCGACCATGGCAAATCCACCCTGGCCGACCGGCTGATCCAGGTCACCGGTGCCATCTCCAGCCGGGAGATGAAGGACCAGATCCTGGATTCCATGGATATCGAGCGCGAGCGCGGCATCACCATCAAGGCCCAGACGGTCCGGCTGGAATACAAGACCCCGGAAGGCGCCACCTACATCCTGAACCTGATGGACACGCCCGGCCATGTCGACTTCGGCTATGAGGTCAGCCGCTGCCTGGCTGCCTGCGAAGGCGCCCTTTTGGTGGTGGATGCCAGCCAGGGGGTCGAGGCCCAGACCCTGGCCAATGTCTATCAGGCGATCGATGCGGGGCTGGAGATCGTGCCGGTCCTGAACAAGATCGACCTGCCGGCGGCCGAGCCGGAGCGGGTCAAGCAGCAGATCGAGGATGTGATCGGGCTGGATGCCAGCGAGGCGGTGCCGATCTCCGCCAAGACCGGCTTGAATATCGATCAGGTGCTAAAAGCTATTGTCGCCCGCTTGCCCGCGCCCAAGGGCACCTTGGAAGCGCCGCTCAAGGCGCTGTTGATCGACAGTTATTATGACGCCTATCTGGGCGTGGTGGTCCTGGTGCGCATCATCGATGGCGAACTGAAGAAGGGCCACAAGATCCGCATGATGGCGACCGACGCCGTCTATCAGGTCGAGCAGATCGGGGTCTTTACGCCCAAGAAGGTTCCGGTCGAGAGTCTGGGCCCCGGCGAGGTCGGTTACCTCACCGCCCAGATCAAGCAGGTGGCCGACACCAAGGTCGGCGACACCATCACCGACGAGCGCAAAGGCACGCTCACGCCCCTGCCCGGCTTCAAGCCGGCGCAGCAGGTGGTGTTCTGCGGCCTGTTCCCGGTGGATGCGGCCCAGTTCGAGGACCTGCGCGATGCGCTATCCAAGCTGCATCTCAATGACGCCAGCTTTACCTATGAGACCGAAAGCAGCGCTGCGCTGGGCTTCGGTTTCCGCTGCGGCTTTTTGGGCCTGCTGCATCTGGAAATCGTGCGCGAGCGGCTGGAGCGGGAATTCAATCTCGACCTGATCACCACCGCGCCATCGGTGATCTATCACATCTATCTGAACAACGGCACGATGAAGGAACTGCACAATCCGGCCGATATGCCGGATGTGACCACTATCGACCGCATCGAAGAGCCCTGGATCAAGGCGACAGTTCTGGTACCGGACGAATATCTGGGTGCCGTACTGAAGCTGTGCGAGGACCGGCGCGGGCGGCAGGTGGAGCTCACCTATGCGGGCAACCGCGCCATGGTGATCTATATGCTGCCGTTGAACGAAGTGGTGTTCGATTTCTACGACCGCCTGAAAAGCGTGTCGCGCGGCTATGCCAGCTTCGATTATCACATCGAAAAGTACGAAGAAGGCGATCTGGTCAAGATGTCCATCCTGGTCAATGACGATCCGGTGGACGCGCTTTCCATGATCGTCAACCGCCAGCGCGCCGAAGGCCGCGGCCGGGCCATGTGCGAGAAGCTCAAGGACCTGATCCCGCGCCACATGTTCAAGATCCCGATCCAGGCCGCGATCGGCGGCAAGGTCATCGCCCGCGAAACACTTTCTGCATTAAGAAAAGACGTCACCGCCAAATGCTATGGCGGCGACATTTCCCGCAAGCGCAAGCTTCTGGACAAGCAGAAAGAGGGCAAGAAGAAGATGCGCCAGTTCGGCAAGGTGGACATCCCCCAGGAAGCCTTCATTGCGGCGCTTAAAATGGATGATAACTGAGCTCTTTTGTCATCCCCGGCGAGAAAGGCGCGTCAGCGCCTTTCGAGGGAAGGGGACCCAGGCGCTTCAATTCGAACAGTCTTGAAGCAAGAGCGCCATACTTCTTGAAATCAGTAGTTGGTAACCACCTGGGTCCCCTTCCCCTCGCTCTGTGCTTCGCACATCGCTCGGCCGGGGATGACAGTTGTGGAGTGGCGGCGTTATGTTCCCCTCCGGGCGATTTGCAGGGGCGGGCGCATGGAAACAGTCTCGCAGGGGCAAAGGCTTTTCACCGCGCGGCTGGTGATCGGCTTAGGCCAGGGCCTGGCGCTCTATCTGCTCTACAGCGCTTTTGACGCCAAACTCTGGCCCGCCACTCGGGGACTGTTGTTTGCACCACTGGCACTGATATGGCTTTTCATTCCCACGCTTTTGATCTCGGCCTTGGGCGAAATGCCTTGGCGCAAAGCGCTGGCCTGGGCCGGCATTGCCCTTGTCGCCATCGCCGTGCTGGCAGTCTTCGACAACTGGAGTGCCTGGCCGCAAGACTGGCGCTATGGATCGACGACGCCGCAGCCTCATGTGTTGCCCTCACCGCAGCTGTTCGTGTTCGGCGCAGCCGGCCTGTTCATCGCCCATGCCTTGGTGGTCGGCGCGCACCTAGATCATCGCCTGCGGGCGAATTATCCCACCCATTTCGATGTCGCCTGGAAAATGGCGGTGCAGCTGGTCTTGGGCGGCGCTTTTGTGGGCGCCTTCTGGCTGTTGTTGTGGCTGGGCGCGGGTCTTTTCGCACTGATAAAGCTGGAATTCTTCAGCCGGCTGATCCAGCACCAATGGTTCGCCATTCCGGTCACCGCCATGGCCGCGGCGGGCGCTTTGCACCTGACCGATATCCGCCCCGCTTTGGTGCGCGGCGCGCGCACTCTGGCCTTGACCCTGCTGTCCTGGCTATTGCCCCTGATCACGCTGATCGTCGCCGGTTTTCTGCTCAGCCTGCCCTTTACCGGGCTGACGCCGCTTTGGGGCTTCGGTCATGCGAGCGCGCTTCTGCTGGTCGCGGCCGCGGCGCTGATCATCCTGATCAATGCCGCCTATCAAGATGGCGAAGCCGAACGGCAGCCGCCCAAGATCCTGCGCTTGTCCGGCAGCCTTGCCGCGGTTCTTCCCCTGCCGCTTTCGCTGATTGCAGCCTACGCACTTCATTTGCGCGTGGCACAATATGGCTGGACGGTGGAGCGCATCTGGCTGGCGGCCAGTGTGCTTTTGGCCGTCGGCTACGCCGCGGGCTATGTCGCGGCCGCCATCCGCCGCGAGCCCTGGCTCTCGCGCATCGAGCGTTGGAATTTCGTGATGTCGCTGGCAGCCCTGGCGATCCTGGTGGCGCTGTTCACGCCCATCGCCAGCCCTGCCCGCATCGCGGTCGCCGACCAGATGGCGCGGCTGAACAGCGGGAAGGTCGCGGCCGCCAAATTCGATTTCAATTACCTGCGCTGGGAAGGCGGACGCTATGGCCGCGAAGCTTTGACGGTGTTGGCCGCCAGCCAAGACGCCTATATCAAAAAGGCGGCGAACAATGCCTTGCAGCAGACCAACAAATACGCCGCCCTGCCCGCCACGGCGCCCTCTTTTGTGGGACGCTTGACGGTCTATCCGCCCGGGCGCGCGCTGCCGGACAGTTTCGTTCATATGGACTGGAGCAAGGAGCGGCGCGTCTGGGTGCGGCCCAATTGCCCCAACGCCGGCGCCTGCGACGCTATTGTCGCCGATCTGGATGGCGATGGCCGACCCGAAATCGTGATCCTCGGCAATGCGCCGACCTTTGCCCAGGTCTTTCGGGAGGGCGCCGATGGAAGCTGGAGCCAGGCGGGATCGTTCCAGATCCCCTATCAGTGCCCCGCCGTACTGGAGGCGTTGCGCGAGGGGAAATTCCAGACGCGCCCGCCTGCCCTGCGCTGGAACGAAATCCAGATTGGCGGCGTGACATTGCATGTTCGGGAAATGGACGATCTGATGGCTCCGCCGGCCTGCCCGAAGTAGCATTTGGCCCCTGCGCGTTTCGCGCCGCCCTGCCCTGCTTGGCGCCCATTTCGACAAATGCGCCTTGAGCCGCTATAGGACCCGCCATGTCCACAGTGGCCCTGGTCGATTACGGTTCCGGCAACCTTGCCAGCGCGGCAAAGGCCTTGGCGCGCGCGGCCTCGTCTCATA
>DATBCP010000165.1:0-6540 GCA_036270435.1 Rhizomicrobium sp.
TTGAAATAGCCACCGCCCGCCAGGGTCTTGAACTTGACCAAGGCGAAGTCGGGCTCGACGCCGGTGGTGTCGCAATCCATCACCAGCCCGATGGTGCCAGTGGGCGCGATCACCGTGGCCTGGGCGTTGCGGAAGCCATGCTGCTTGCCCTTGGCCAGCGCTTCGTCCCAGGCGTGCCTGGCGGCCTGCGCCAAGGTGATATCGGAAACCGCCTTGAGATCCAGCGGCACCGGCAGGGTGGCCAGTTTTTCATAGCCGGATGTCTCGCCATAGGCGGCGCGGCGATGGTTGCGGATCACCCGCAGCATGGCCTCCTTGTTGGCGGCATATTCGGGGAAAGGTCCCAGCTCGCCCGCCATTTCGGCGGAGGTGGCATAAGAGACACCGGTCATCAGGGCGGAAATCGCCCCGGCGATGGCGCGGCCTTCGCGGCTGTCATAGGGCACGCCCGCGCTCATCAACAGCCCGCCGATATTGGCGAAGCCCAAGCCCAAGGTGCGGTAGTCATAGGATAGCTGCGCGATTTCCTTGGAGGGGAACTGCGCCATAAGCACCGAAATCTCGAGCACCATGGTCCACAGCCGCACGGCGTGCTCGAAAGCTTCGACGTCGAAGCTCTTGTTCCCGTCACCCTTCCTGAATTGCATCAGGTTCAGCGAAGCCAGATTGCAGGCGGTATCGTCCAGGAACATATACTCGCTGCACGGATTGGAGGCGCGGATCTCGCCGCCGGCCGGGCAGGTGTGCCAGTCATTGATACTGGTGTGGAACTGGATGCCGGGATCGGCGCAGGCCCAGGCGGCATAGGAGACCTTCTCCCACAGCTCGCGCGCCTTCACCGTCCTGGCGAGCTTGCCGTTGCCGCGCCACGTCAGGTGCCAATCGCGGTCTTCCAGCACCGCTTGCAGGAATTCGTCGGTGACGCGCACCGAATTGTTGGAATTCTGGCCCGCCACCGAACCATAGGCCTCGCTGTCCCAGTCGGTGTCGTAGGTGCGGAATTCGATGTCCTTATAGCCTTGGCGCGCAAAGCTGATCACCCGCTCGATCAGATTGTCGGGGATCATGCTCTTGCGCGCGGCTTTGATCTCGCGCCGCAGGGCGGGATTCTTTTGCGGGTCATAGCAATCCCCACCCGAGCCTTCGCAGTTGACGCAAGCCTTGAGCACCGCCTTGAGATGCTTTTCGGCCAGCTTGGAGCCGGCCACCAGCGCGGCGACCTTCTGTTCCTCGATCACTTTCCAGTCGATGAAATCCTCGATGTCGGGATGGTCGATGTCCACGATCACCATCTTGGCGGCGCGCCGGGTGGTGCCGCCCGACTTGATGGCGCCGGCGGCGCGGTCGCCGATCTTGAGGAAGCTCATCAAGCCGGAGGATTTGCCGCCGCCGGAAAGTTTCTCGTCCACGCCCCGCAAGGGTGAAAAATTGGTGCCTGTGCCCGAGCCGTATTTGAACAGGCGTGCCTCGCGGGTCCACAGATCCATGATGCCGCCTTCATTGACCAGGTCATCCTTGATGCTTTGGATGAAGCAGGCGTGCGGCTGGGGATGCTCATAGGCGCTGGCTGACTTGGTCAGCCGGCCGCTTCTATGGTCGACATAGTAATGGCCCTGGCCGGGACCATCGACGCCATAGGCCCAGTGCAGGCCGGTGTTGAACCATTGCGGGCTGTTGGGGGCGCATTTCTGCGTCGCCAGCATGTGGCAGATCTCGTCGTAAAAGGCTTGGGCGTCGGCCTCGGAATCGAAATAGCCGCCTTTCCAGCCCCAATAGGTCCAAGTGCCGGCCAAGCGGTCGAACACCTGCTTGGCGGATCGTTCGCCGGTGGTTTCCTTCGAGGCGGTTTCCCTGGCCTGCTTGCGCCAAAGGAATTCCGGCACGCCGTCTTCCGGCACCGGCTTGACGGTCTTGGGAACGCCCGCTTTGCGAAAATATTTTTGCGCCAGCACGTCGGCCGCCACCTGGCTCCAGGCTTCCGGCACTTCGATGTCGGTCTGGCTGAAGACGATGGAACCGTCCGGGTTTCGGATTTCGCTTTCCGCGCCCTTAAAGGCAATACCTTGATAGGGTGAATGACCCTCGACCGTGAAATGGCGGCGAATGCGCATGGCGATACCCCGGAAAAGCGTTTGAAGCGGCCCCAGCCCCTCCGGGCCACTGCTTGGGGACAGCTTTCCATCCGCAAAACATCCTCGGGGAGGGATTTGCGGCGGGGCCGGCTCGCCAAATCTGGTGGTCACGAGAGGTGACTGGCCCAAAGTATGGACACGCAGACCCGCCGGGTGCAAGGGATTAGTGGTTACCAAGACCTTAATCACCAGATATTGGGGGTCCGCACATGGCCAAAAAGCCGGGAGTCAAGCGGGCCTGGAATTAAGGCGCCGAAATATTTTTTCCGGGTTTTTCATCACAGCGTCACGAGAGGCTTTGGGACGGTTTGGGGATAACTGAAAAAGACCGAGTCCGGCGCAATGCGACATTGGCGGGAACCTCCCGCAGGTCCTATATTCCGTACGAATCCGCGAGCGCGCACCATGTCCCTCATCAAGATGATCTTTTCCTGGTGGAACTCCGCGACCTGGGGGACGCTGTTGACCACCTGGCTGTCGGGCAGCCCTGTCGGCACCGATGATTTCGGCAATCGCTACTATCAAAACAAGGACGGCTCGCGCCGCTGGGTGATCTACAACGGCACTGTCGAGGCCAGCCGCGTGCCGCCGGACTGGCATGGCTGGCTGCATCACACCTATGCCGAGCCGCCCACCCGCGCGCCGCTCAAGGCGCGGGCCTTTGAAAAGCCGCACCAGCCCAATTTGACCGGCACCGAGGGGGCCTATCGTCCCAGCGGCAGCCTCAAGAATGGCGGCGTGCGTCCGTCCGCTACGGGCGATTATCAAGCTTGGAAGCCGGATTGATGTGCGCCATTCCTGATGAGCGCTGATTTCAGATGAGCACCCGGGTCATGCAGCAGAACACTATGGCCGAAACCCTGATCGGCGCGGGCGTCGTCGCGGTCGCCTTGGTGTTTACCGCCTTTGCCTATTACCGCACGGGTGCCGGGCACCTGTCGGGCTATGAAATCAATGCCAAGCTGCCCAAGGCCGATGGATTGGCGGTGGGCACCGATGTCCGCCTGGCAGGCATCAAGGTCGGCACCGTGTCGGATCTGACCTTGGACCCCAAGACCTATCTGGTCACGGTGCATATGAATATCCGCGACGACATCAAGCTGCCGGTGGATTCCTCGGTGCTGGTGACGCAGGCCGGCTTTCTGGGCGGTCAATACCTCTCCATCACGCCGGGCGGTGACGACAAGATGATGGCCGCGGGCTCGTTTTTCGAGAATGCGCAGGGCTCGATCGATGTGATGGGATTGGTGGGTCGTTTCGCCACCGGCGGCAGCACGTCGAACCAGCCGCCGCCGCCCAAATCCGCGAACCCTCAGGGCCCCGTCCACGCGCCGGACCCGGGTGCCGGCCCGTGAAGCGCGTTCTATCCTGGAGTGCCTTGGTGCTCGTTTCGCTGGGAGCGGCGGCCCTGGCCCAGGATGGATCGACGCTCAAGACCGTCGCGCCAAAGGCCGCAAACCCTGTGCCGGCGGCTGCCGTGCCAGCGCCGGATGCGACAACCGAACCGCCGGCCCCGCCACCCGCCCCGCCCCAGGGCGGCACCGAATTGACGATGCGCGGGCTGGACAAGATCACCGGCCGCCCCACCAGCATCGCGGCGCCGATCGGCAAGCCGGTGCATTTCGCTACCCTGACCATCACAGCGCGCTACTGCTATTCCACGCCGCCCAGCGAGACGCCGGAGACCACCGCTTTCGTACAGGTCGAGGATCACCGGCCCGACCAGCCCGGTCGCCGCGTTTTCTCCGGCTGGATGTATGCCTCCAGTCCCGGCCTGAATGCATTGGAGCATCCGCTATATGATGTGTGGGTGATCAGCTGCAACAACGCGCCGGCTTCCGCCGTGGCCGCCAATACCTCGACCGCGCCGGTCAAGGTCAAGGCGCCGGATTCGTCCGATAAGGAAGGGATTCAGGCGCTGCCGGAAGGTGCCGGCCAATAGCGGCGTTACGCCGCCACTGCGATCGTGCCCAGCGCGATCAAGACGATGCCCAACCAGTTTCTGGGCTCCAGGTGCTCGCCCAGAAAGGCGACCGCGAACAAGGCCACCAACAGCACGCTCATCTTGTCGATGGGCGCCACGCCGGAAGCCGGTCCCAGCTTCAGCGCGCGGTAATAGCAAAGCCAGGAAGCGCCGGTGGCCACGCCCGACAGCAGCAGAAAGAAATAGGTTTTGCGGCCGATGCCGGCGAGTGGCTGCCAGGTCCCGCTTGCCAGCACGATGAGGGTGATCACGCAAAAGATGATCACCGTCCGGATCAGGGTGGCGAAGTCGGAATTGATGTCCTGGACGCCAATCTTGCCGAAAATCGCGGTCAGGGCGGCAAAGACGGCAGACAACGCCGCCCAAAATTGCCAAGAGACCAGCAGGGGTTTCATCTCAACTCCAATAGAGCGAGCCGATGATGTCGGGTGGCGGCAAGTCCCGCCAAGGGCCTTAACTTGCTCTAACGATCCGGGTCCAGGAACAGGATTTTCAAGCTGCCGGGCAACGGTTTGGGGCGTCCGGGCCGGCCATTGGCGCCCATGGGAACCGGGGCATTGGGATCGATGTCGGCCACCGCAACATAGAGCCTGCCGCTGGCAGGATCGATGGTCATGTTCTTGCCGGTCACCTGGGTCTTTATGCTGTCGAGTGATTGATACTTATCCGGGCTCACCTCTTGGATCACCGAGACCGTTCCATCGAAATTGGAACTGAAGATCAGCTTGCGCACGGGATCGAAGGCAGCCCCATCTGTGCCGGTCCCGATGGGAAGTGTCGCTACCACCGTCCCGCTTTGGGCGTTGACGACGGTCAGCACCTTATTGACACAGCTCGCGAAAAGGCGCTGCGCCTTTGTGTCTATAGCCAAGCCATGAGGACTGGTGCAGCCCGGAACGGGCCAACGCGCGTCGACTTTGTTGGTGGTCGTGTCGATGCGGACAATTTCCTTATTCTCCGCGCCGTCCACATAGAGTTTGCCGTTATTGCCGGAGACGGCATATTCCAGGCCGCCGCCGGCATTGATGGTGGCGATGGCGGTGTCGGTTTTGGGATCGATCACGGTCAGCAGCTTGGAATCGCCGTCAACGATGAAGACGTGGCCGCTGGCCGGATCAAAAGCGATGCCATCTGCATCGTCCTCTGCCTTGATGCGCTTGGTCGTTTTGAAGGTCTTGAGATCAAAGGCGACGGCCTCTCCCGCCTTGCCGTCGTCGGTATAACCTTTGCCAAACGCGGTCGCGATGCCGATTCCGTGGGTACCCCCAGGCATTCCTTCTATATTGCCCAGGATATTTCCAGCCTTGCCATCCAGCACGGTTACCCTGTCGCCATGGGATACATATAGTCGATGAGACGGCGCATCATATACCAGGTAATCCCATCGGTCGGGCGCGCCGAGCGCAACCGTTTTTGTTACGCGATAGGAAGGCATGGTTTGGGCGGAAGCGGCCACACTCGCCAATCCCATCAAAAGCACAAATCCGATTTTAGCTGTGCGCATCCGAAGCTCCCCTGAAAGCAGTCAGCAGAGCATACCCCGGCCATTGGGGCATTTCGCTGTGTTGGGTAAATTTATAGATAGCGCTGTCGTGACGGCCAACAATTCAGCCTTTGGAAAACGGCCACGCCGCTTCGCGGTTCAGGGCGTCGTGCAATTTGAGCAGATATCGCTCGCGCGGAATTTCGACGGCGCCGAAGCGCGCCAGGTGCGCAGTGATGAACTGCGTGTCGAGCAATACGAAGCCGCCGCGCTTCAAGCCTTCCACCAGGTGCACCAGCGCCACCTTGCTGGCGTCGCGGCGGCACGAGAACATGCTTTCGCCGAAAAAGGCCGCGCCCAGCCGCACACCGTAAAGCCCGCCCGCCAACACATCGTCTCGCCAGCATTCGATGGAATGGGCGTGACCGCTGGCATGCAGCGACGTGTAGAGCCGCAGGATCTCGTCATTGATCCAACTTTCCGTGCGTCCGGGGGCAGGCGCCGCACAAGCCTCCATCACCTGGCGAAAGCAGCGGTCGGCGGAGACGCGAAAGACATCGCTGCGCACCGTGCGTGCCAGCCGCCGCGGCACGTGGAAACTGTCCAGGGGAATGATGCCGCGTTTTTCCGGCGACACCCAGTAGAGCGTGGGGTCGCCGCGCCGCTCGGCCATGGGAAACAGGCCTTCGGCATAGGCACGCAGCAGGATTTCCGGTGTGAGTCTTGGGCTGCCATGCATGGGCGCAGGATAACGCGTCGCGTTATTCTGCGCGATATCTGTTTACCCCCCTCTGTCGCAACTCAGGTCGCCTCCGGCGACACTTCGTTGCGACATCTCCCCCCTCTGACGGCTTCGCCGTGAGGGGGAGAAGCTGTCGGATGCTGCTGGTTGCCCGGCGGAATGCCGGGCTCGAGATTGCTGGAACTGCCGGCGACGGATG
>DATBCP010000166.1:0-6117 GCA_036270435.1 Rhizomicrobium sp.
ACACCAAAGCCTTGAGAATTGCCTTCAGTTGGGGCGCGATGTCCGGTCGCGACAATCCGACGGCCAGGTTGGCGTGCAGGAACCCGACCTTGTCGCCGCAATCATAACGCGCGCAGTCGGTTTTCACCGCATGGAATGGAGCTTTCCCGATCATCTGGGCCATGGCGTCGGTCAGTTGGATCTCGTTGCCGGTGCCGCGCTCCTGCCGGTCCAGAATGCCGAAAATCTCCGGTTGCAGAATGTAGCGCCCGATAATGCAGAGATTGGAAGGCTCCGTGCCGGTGGCAGGTTTCTCGACCACCCCTTTCACTTCTGTCGCATTGCCGTGGACAGCCCCGGGATTGACCACGCCATAACGCTTGACCTCATGGCTGGGCTTTTCTTCGGCTGCCACAATGATGCCGCCTCCCACCTGGTTGTAAGACGCGATCATCTGCGACAGAGCGCCGGGCTTTCCCACCATAAGATCATCGGGCAGGAGCACGGCAAAAGGTTCATTGCCAACGAAGTGACGGGCGCACCACACCGCATGGCCCAGGCCCAGAGGCTGTTGCTGGCGGACCATGCCCACCGAACCCGTCTTGGGCAACATCTCCAGCAGACTGTTCAATTCCGTAGTCTTTTCCCGCGCCTCCAGCAAGGATTCCAGCTCATAGGCATGATCGAAGTGATCGGCGATGACATGCTTGCCGCGGCCGGTGATGAAGACGAATTGCTCAATTCCGGCTTCCCGCGCTTCTTCTACCGCATATTGAATCACTGGCTTGTCCACCACCGGAAGCATCTCCTTGGGGATGGCCTTGGTGGCGGGCAGGAACCTTGTGCCCATGCCGGCGACGGGAAAAACGGCTTTACGGACGGGTCTGACGGCGGACATGCGTTTTCCAGGGGATGGTTCAGAAACGGCCTGTTTCATGGCACGGCGGCGCCATTATTGTCCAGTTTCAACCCTTTGGCGGAACTATGGGCAAGACGATATGGATCTTGGTGTTGGCGGCCATGCTCGCCGCCGGCGCGGCTGCACCACCGCCGCCGACGCCCGTTGCACAAGCGCTGGCCGCGCTCGATCGCGGCGATCCGCAACAAGCGCAAAGCCTGAGCGATAGTGGCCTCAAAGACGAGACGGTGGATGTGCGCACGCGCGCCCGTCTGTTGCTTTACCACGGATTGGCAGCTGCGCTTTTGGGTGCGCGGGACACCGCCATGCAGGATCTTACCAAGGCCATCGATTCTAGTGCCTTGCCGCCCGACGAGCGGGAACAGGCTTACTTGCAGCGCGGCTTCCTGCGCGAGAGTCTGGGTCAGATGGATGACGCCATCGGCGATTACAGCACCGTCATTGCCTCGAAGAGCTACAGCATGGCAACCGCCTTCAACAGGCGCGGCGATATTTATCTCGGACGCGGCAGCCTTGCGGACGCCCGGCAAGACTATCTGGCGGCTCTCACCGCCGATGGCGGTCAATCACAATATGCCTATTACGGGTTGGGCCGTGTCGCCGAAAGCGAAGGCGACAAGCTGGCGGCGCGCGGTTTCTACGCCAAAGCGGTCGCCGTCGATGCGGGATATGCCGCCGCATCCGAGCGGTTATCCGCACTGGCAGGGGCGCAGCACCTTGTGTTGGGGCCGCCCACCAAAAGCGGCGGCCCCGCAGATTCTCATCCGCTTTCAGGCACCCAGCAGAATCGCGCCGCGGCGTTGCCGGCGGTGCCGCCATTGTCGGGTCTCATGCCGGTGACAACGCTCCGTCCGGCCTTGGATCAGCCCGATGACCGACTTTGGCCCGTGGACGAAGTGCAGCTGGGCGCCTGGCGCAGCAAGGCTGAGGCCGATGCCGCATGGCATAAGCTCAAAGCCAGCGCCGCTGGCCTGTTGGACGGTTCAACGCCTCAGATCCTTGCCGCGGACCTTCCGGGCAAGGGGCGCTATTTCCGTCTCAGGGTCCGTTCCGGGGAAAGCGCGGCCCGGATGTGTATCCGCCTGGCCGCGAAGGCCCTGGATTGCTTTCCCGTGCGGGACTGAGCCGGCTTAACATTTGTCACATGCCGGAGCTTGTTCGCAGTTGCGGAATCAGTAATGTCCAATGTTGGGCAGGGGTCGTTTGGAGCAGCATGCGTAGCCAATTTTTCCGGGCCGCGGCGGCCGCGATCTTGTCGCTTGCGGCGGCATTGCCCGCCGCGGCTTCCCCATGGGCCGAGGTCGGGGACAACCAGCTGCGCGCCGATATCGAGCTGTTGCAGGCTCGGGGTTTGGTGGACGACATCACGACCCAATGGCCTTTGCCTTGGCCGTCCCTCTTGGCAGACCTGTCCGGCGCCGACATGTCCACGCAGCCCGCTTCGGTTCGGGCCGCCGTGGCGCGGGTGCTGGCACGGGCCGAGGCTGGCACAGCGCCCGGCATCTCCGCTTGGGAGAGCTTGGATGCCACCAACAAGACCAGCGTGGTCTATGGCTTCGATGGCATGGGGCGGGGCCAGGGGCAGGCCCAACTCTCTCTGGAGGGCACAAGCGGCCCCTTTTCGGGCCGGGTCTCGTTGGGGGCCATCACCCAGAATTACCGAGGCAACAACGTCAAGGTCATGCCGGAGGGAAGCTATGGCTCCGTGCGGCTGGGAGATGCCCTGATCTATATGGGCTATCTCGATCATTGGTGGGGGCCGGGCCAGATTTCGGCCCTGTCAGTGTCCAACAATGCCCGCCCCATGCCCCAGGTGGGCATCGAACGGGCCCAGACCAGGGCGTCAAGCTGGCCTGTGCTGCGCTGGCTGGGGCCCTGGCAATTCGAATTCCTGCTCGGCTATTTCGATGGGCCGCGGCTGCAGCCCGACACCTATTACAATGCGGCCCGCCTGGCCATCCATCCCTTCAGCGGCTTTGAAATTGCAGTCGCGCGCACGGAGGAATTCTGCGGACAGGGACATCCCTGCTCTCCCATCAAGGATTACTTCCATTTCTCCAATAACCCGAACAGCGTCAACAACACCAACGACCAAGCGAACTGGGACTTCAAATACAGCCATACGCTGGCGGGGATTCCATTTCAGATCTATCTGCAACTGATGAATGAGGACTATTCCTGGTTCAATCACTCCGGCACCAGCCATTTGTTCGGCGCAAGCATCTTCGTTCCCACCCCCGAGAATCCCATCAAGCTGACGGCGGAGTTCACGGACAGTATTTCCACCCACCATCCGTTCAGCTTCGGCGATAACATCTATGGCTTCTCCTATACCAACGGCACTTTTATCGATGGCATGCGCTATCGCGGCCGAACGCTCGGCTTCAGCCTGGATGACGACTCCACTTTGTTATCGCTTCAGGGCAGTTGGAGCGATGCGGAGGGGCGTTTTTATGAGCTTACGGTCCATCACGCCACCATCGGCAACAGCCATTCGATAGGCTCCAATATCGTCAGCGCCACGCCGGTGATCGTGAATATGGGGGAGGCGCGAGTGTCGCTGCCCTTCAACCTCAACGGCCGTACCTTCCATCTCGACCTGGACGGCCGGTTGCAGGACGATCAGCCGCGTCCCCATAGCGGTTTCGCCGCGGCCCTGGAAGTGGCGCTCAGAGTGCCGCTCTAGATTCTAGATCAGAGCGCAGCCACCGTGACCGGTGTGGCGGGCGCGACGCCCAAGCTGTTGCGGAGCGGATAAAGGAAGGCATCCGCTTCGATTTCGAACACGTCTCCGGCCTGCGTTTTCACGCCGGCGCTGAAGGAAAGGGTGGCGGTGCCGAAGAAGTGGACATGGACATCGCCCGGCCGGCGGAAGCCCGCATATTTGAAATGATGCGCTTCCAAATTGGCGATAGTGTGGCTCATATTGTTTTCACCCGACAGGAAAGGCTGGTCGAAGACGATCTCGTTGCCGCGGCGGATGCGCGAGCGGCCGGTGACGGCAGAGGGCAGGGGCCCGGTGCGCAGTTCGGGCCCGAAGGAACATTGCCGGAGCTTGGAATGGGCCAGCCAGAGATAGTTGAATTTTTCCGTGACATGGTCGGAAAATTCGTTACCCAGCGCGAAGCCCAACCGATGCGGCGATCCATCGGGTCCGATCAGGTACAAGCCCACAATCTCCGGCTCCTCGCCGCCGTCCTGCGCGAAGGCGGGTGAGGCGAAGGCGGTTTCCGGCGCCACCACACTGCCGCCATCGCCCTTGTAGAACCATTCAGGCTGCGCGCCCTCTCGTCCTTCCGCCGGCCTGCCGCTTTCCAGCCCCAGCTTGAACATCTTCATCGAGTCGGTGAGCTTGGCGGTGTCGGACAAATCCTTATGCATGCTGTCGCGACCCTGCGCCGAACCCAGATGGGTCAGGCCGGTGCCGGTGACGATCAGATGGGCCGGGTCGTCGGGATGATCCAGCGGCGCAAGCACGCGCCCTTCGGCAAGGGCAGCGTGGATATCGACGCCCTCCCCGAGACCGAGCCGGTCCACCAGGGCTTTAAGCGGCAGTTTTTCGGCAATGGCGCGGCCGGCCAGTTCATAGCTGGTGACGGCGCCCTGGATCACCCGGCCATGAGCGTTTTCATCCAGCGCCGCCAGCGCACGCCGTCCGTCCCGGGCCCAGAACTGCACCAACCGCATCTTGAAACTCCTTGCGACAATGTTTGATCGCCATCATAGCCCCAAATGCCGGTTTTGCGCCTTGTTATCGCGACGGACGGACATCATAAGACCCGTCATGCGCGCATTTCACACCAAGGCCTTCGACCCGGCGATCAGCTGGGCCAGAAAGCACGAACGGCAAATATCCGCCCTGTCGCTGGCGGGCGGATTTGCCTTCGACAGCGCCACCTTCGGCCAGATCGACCATGCGCTGACCCAGGCGGTGTTCATCATCTATCTGCTGGTGGCCGGTATCAGCATCGCCGTCCTGCATGTGCTGGAATCCAGGCCCGACGGCAAGAAGCCTTCGGACAAGACCCGCACCATCCTGGTCGCACTTACCCAGTTCGCGCTGGGATGCCTGCTTTCGGGCTTCTGCGTTTTCTATATCCGCAGTGCCTCGCTGACCTCGTCCTGGCCCTTTCTGCTGGCAATGGCGGCCATATTCATCGGCAACGAATATATGCGCCGCTATCACGCGCGGCTGGTATTCTCCGCCCTGCTGTTTTTCTTCGCCATCTATTCCTACGCCATCCTGCTGGTGCCGCTAATGGTCAACCGCATGGGCCGCATTCCGTTCCTGGGCAGCGGCGCGGTGGCGGTGATGATCTTCTTCTTCTACATGCAGGCCCTGGCGCGGCTGGGGCACGAACGCTATCGCGGCGCGCGCATGCAGGTTTTTGCCGGCATGGCGCTGATCACGGTTTTTCTCAACACCGCCTATTTCCTGCGCGTGCTACCGCCCCTGCCGCTGGTTTTGACCGGCGCGGGCGTTTATCACGACATCAAGCGCGTCGGCACCGGCTATCAGGCGGCGGAAGAGGACGAGCCGCCGGAATGGCAGGCGTTGTTCGGCACTCACGCCATCATGCACGTCCAGAAGGGCGCCAAGCTTTTTCTCTACAGCGCGGTGTTTTCCCCGCGCGATCTCAACACCCGCATCGTGCATGTCTGGCAGTGGCTGGATCCGGGCAAGGGTTGGCAGACCCAGCAACGCGTCTCCGTCGCCATCAAGGGTGGACGGGAAGATGGCTATCGCTTCTACACCACCAAGACCGCACCCCGGCCCGGCCAGTGGCAGGTCAATATCATGACCGGCGATGGCGGTTCGGTGGGACGGGTGCGGTTTGCTGTCGAAGAGCAGGCGGTTCCGCCGGCCACCAAGACCAAAATGTTGAAATAGAGCCGCATTAATCCTTTTGGAAATAGGCTGCTGCTGCCACGGTTGTGCGCTTGCAAAGCCGCGCCCGGTAGCCTATTTCACAGTCCGTAATTGGGATACTCGAAATTGCCCATAGAAAAGACTGTTATATCGCATTTGCGGCGGCTGGAAGCCGAGAGCATCCACATCATGCGCGAGGTGGCGGCGGAGTTCGCCAATCCGGTGATGCTCTATTCCATTGGCAAGGATTCCAGCGTGATGCTGCATCTGGCGATGAAGGCCTTTTATCCCTCCAAGCCACCATTCCCCTTGATGCATGTCGACACGACCTGGAAGTTCAGGGAAATGA
>DATBCP010000167.1:0-3322 GCA_036270435.1 Rhizomicrobium sp.
ATGGAAGACAAGCCCAGCCATGTGCTGCGCCGGGGCAAGGACACCTCCATGTGGCGCACCATCAATTGCGTGAAGGCCGGCGATGCCGATGTCGCGGTCAGCGCCGGCAATACCGGCGCATTGATGGCGGTGTCCATGTTCGGGCTCGGCATCATCGAAGGCATTTCGCGTCCCGCCATTGCGGTGATCTGGCCGACCTTGAAGGGCCAGTGCGTGGTCTTGGACGTGGGCGCCAATGTCAGTGCCAGCGAAGAGCAGTTGGTGGATTTTGCGGTGATGGGCGAGGCCTTTGCCCATGTGGTCTTCGGCCTGGCCAAGCCCACGGTGGGGCTTCTCAATGTCGGCTCCGAAGAGCAGAAGGGCAGTGAAGGCGTGCGTGGCGCCGCCCAGATCCTGCGCGACTCCAACCTGCCCATGGCGTTCCACGGTTTTGTCGAAGGCGACGACATCGCCAAGGGCACCGTCGATGTGGTGGTGACCGACGGCTTCACCGGCAATATCGCGCTCAAGACCGCGGAGGGCACCGCCCGGCTGGTGGGGTCCTGGCTGCGCCAGGCGCTCAAACGTTCACTGCTGTCCAAGTTCGGCGCGGTGTTCGCTTCGGGCGCGCTGGATGCCTTGAAGCGCAAGATGGACCCGCGCGCCCAGAATGGCGGCGTGTTTTTGGGGCTCAACGGCATTGTTGTGAAAAGCCACGGCGGCGCCGATGCCGTGGGGTTTGCCAGCGCCGTGGATATTGCCATCGACATGGCCAAGGCCGACATCAATGCCCGGATCACAGCCGACCGCTCGGCCATCGCGGCGGAAGCGGCGGAAAGCGCCGGCGCCCGAGCGAGCGAATTATGATGGGTGCATCGTGATCAGGGCTCGCGTCATCGGTTGCGGCGCCTATCTGCCGTCCAACATCGTCACCAATGACGATCTGGCCAAGCGCATGGACACCTCGGACGAATGGATCCGCGAGCGCACCGGCATTCGCGAGCGGCGCATCGCGCTCGCGGGCGAAAAGACCTCGGACCTGGCGGTTGGCGCGGCCCGCGCCGCCTTGAGTGATGCCGGCATCGATTCCGGCGAGCTGGACATGATCATCTGCGCCACCACCACGCCGGATGAGAGCTTTCCCGCCACCGCGACCCTGGTTCAGTCCCGGCTGGGCATGGCCCATGGGGCTGCTTTCGATGTGCAGGCGGTATGCTCCGGATTCATTTACGGCATGGCGGTGGCCGACAGCATGATCCGCACCGGCGCCGCCAACACCATCCTTCTGATCGGCGCCGAGACCATGTCACGCCTGCTGGATTGGAACGACCGCGCCACCTGTGTGCTGTTCGGCGATGGGGCAGGCGCCATCGTGTTGCAAGCCCATGACGGCATCGGCACCAACGCCGACCAGGGCATACTGAATACCAGGCTGTTTTCCGATGGCCGCCTGCACGACATGCTCTATGCCGATGGCGGCGTTTCCTCGACCCAGACGGCGGGCAAGCTGCGCATGCAGGGCAAGGAAGTCTTCAAGCATGCGGTGACGAATATCGCCGCCGCCATCACCGCGTCCGCCGAAGCCGCCCATGTCCCCGTCACCGATATCGACTGGTTTGTGCCGCACCAGGCCAATCAACGCATCCTGGACGGCACCGCCAGGAAACTGGGCATCGACCCCAACCGGGTGATTTCCACGGTTGCCAGCCACGGCAATACCTCGGCCGCTTCGGTGCCGCTGGCGTTGGTGACGGCAGTAGAGGATGGCCGCATCAAGCGGGGGGATCTGGTTCTGATGGAGGCGATGGGGGGCGGTTTTACCTGGGGCGCCGCCTTAGCGCGCTGGTAGGCGCGGGTCTTTTGAGCCCTGGGTTCGTCGCGCCTTCGCTCATGTACGTTTTCAGTACACATCGCTCGGCGCTCCTGCCCAGGTCTCAAAATACCTCGTGCCCAGGACGGTGGCGGCTTCATACTTAAAGTCCCAGGCTCAAGTCATTGATCTTGACGGGGTTTCGGCCCGGGCTTACCGTGCTGGCAAGAGCGGGGAGAGTCGTCACCATGTCCACGGGAACTTTGACCAGAGCTGACCTGACTGAGGCTGTTTTCCAGGCCGTGGGGCTTTCCCGCACGGACTCCGCCCAGATGGTCGAAGATATGCTTGAAGAAGTCTGCGGCGCCTTGGCCAAGGGGGAGACGGTGAAACTGTCGTCCTTTGGTACCTTCGCGGTGCGCCAGAAATCCCAGCGCATGGGTCGCAATCCCAAGACCGGCGACGAAGTCCCGATCGCGCCCCGTCGCGTGCTGGTGTTCCGCCCCAGCCATGTGTTGAAGGCGGTGATCAATGGCCAGACTCCGGAACCGGAAGGTGAGGATTGATGTCGTCGGCGGCTTTCGCTTATTCGCATAAATCGGCGGAAGCTTTCCGCACCATCAGTGAAGTCGCCACCGAACTCGACGTGCCCCAGCATGTGCTGCGTTTCTGGGAAAGCCGGTTTGTCCAGATCAGGCCAGTGAAGCGTGCCGGCGGCCGGCGTTATTACCGGCCTGAAGATGTCGACCTGCTCAAGGGCATCCGCGCGCTGCTCTATAGCGACGGTTTCACCATCAAGGGCGTGCAAAAAGTCCTGAAGGAGCGCGGTCCGCGCCATGTCGCCGAAGTCGGCCGCGGCGGCGTGCCGGCCAGGCCGGAACCGGTGGTGATCGAAAGGCCGGTCGTGGTCGAAAAGATCGTCTATGTCGAAAAGCCAGTCGCGGCACGGGCGCCGGCCCAGGCGAAAAAGCCGCGCCCAGCGCATTTGCGCGCCGTGCCATATACCATGTCGTTGCCTTTCTTTGACGAGCCCGCGGCCGAAGAGCGTCGGTCGTCACGGGATTTCCCGGTCCTGGATGCCGCCCCGGAAGAGGTGAGGGATATTGTCCCGGAACCCCAGACCCAATCGGTGGTAGGGGCGATGATTGAGACCATCCAGGAGGAGTTCCTGGCCGTCGAGGAGCGCCAGCGGCTGGAAGCGCTGCTGGATGAGTTGACAGGCCTGAAAGGCCGGTTCCAGGCACTCAGAGAACGGTCGATATAGCCGAAATCGGGCATTTCAGATGCGGGCTTGCTGGCGGGAGGGACCGCCGCTATGTTCCGCGCCCCCGAGGGATTTGACCCTCTTGGATCGGAACGTAGCGCAGCCTGGTAGCGCATCTGCCTGGGGGGCAGGGGGTCGGAGGTTCAAATCCTCTCGTTCCGACCATTCATTTGATCCGCATTGCGGATCAAATGAATGCCAAGGCCGATAGGCCCCACTAGGCGGCCAGCGCCAGCGTAGTGCCGCGCGTAGTGTATGGCCGTCAATCG
>DATBCP010000168.1:0-4626 GCA_036270435.1 Rhizomicrobium sp.
CTACATTGTGGAAAAGCATCTGGCGCGCTTTCTGGAGGGGCGCGATCCGGCCGAGGTCGAGAAGATCTGGGACCAGATGTACTTCTCCACCCAGTATTACGGCCGCAAGGGCTTGGTGATCAACGCCATCTCCGGCGTCGACCTGGCCTTGTGGGATTTGTTGGGACGGCTGCGCGGCGAACCGGTGCATCAGCTTCTGGGCGGGGCGGTGCGCGACGAGTTGGTTTTCTACGCCACCGGGGCCCGGCCCGATCTTGCCAAGAAGATGGGCTTCATCGGCGGCAAGATGCCGTTGCATCACGGCCCGGCCGAGGGCGAAGAGGGGCTCAGCAAGGCGCTGGCCGAGATCGCCGGTATGCGCCAGCGCGTCGGTCCTGATTTCTGGCTGATGCTGGATTGCTGGATGGCACTGGATTTGAACCATGCCACGCGCCTGGCCCGGAAGGCGTGGGAGCAATCGGGCCTGAAATGGATCGAGGAAGCGCTTTCGCCCGATGACTATTGGGGCTATCGCGACCTGAAAAAATCGGTGCCGCCCGGCATGCTGGTGACCACCGGTGAGCACGACGCCACTCGCTGGGGCTTTCGCATGCTGCTCGAGATGGATTGCTGCGACATCATCCAGCCTGATGTGGGCTGGTGCGGCGGCGTCACCGAGCTGATCAAGATCGCCAACCTGGCGGAAAGCCATGGCAAGCTGATGGTGCCGCATGGCTCATCGGTCTATTCCTATCATTTCGTCATCACCCGCCATAACAGCCCCTTCGCGGAATTCCTGATGATGGCGCCCAAGGCCGACAAGGTGGTGCCGATGTTCTCGCCGCAATTGCTGGGGGAGCCGGTGCCGGACAAGGGCCGGATCAAACTGTCCGCGCTGGACAAGCCTGGCTTTGGCGTAGAGCTCAATCGTGAGATCAAGCTGCATCGCCCTTATGCCCGATAGATTTGGTCCCCGATGACGCTGGAGGGCGACTACGACTATATCGTGGTGGGCGCGGGCTCGGCCGGCTGCGTGCTGGCCAATCGCCTGTCGGCCGATCCCTCCAAGCGTGTTTTGCTGCTGGAAGCGGGCGGGCATGACGATTGGATCTGGTTCCACATCCCGGTCGGCTACCTGTTCCTGATCGGCAATCCGCGCAGCGACTGGATGTTCGAAACCGTGGCCGAAGCCGGATTGAACACCCGCAAGCTAAATTATCCGCGCGGCAAGGCGATCGGCGGATCGTCTTCCATCAATGCCATGCTGTCCATGCGCGGTCAGGCCGGCGATTACCAGCATTGGCGGCAGTTGGGGCTGACCGGCTGGGGGTGGGATGACGTCAAGCCGGTGTTCCGCCAGCTGGACCGGCATTTTCTGGGCGATACCGAACACCACCGCGCCGATGGCGAGCTTTCGGTGGAGTTGCCCCGGGTGCGCTGGCAGATTCTGGACTGCGTTATCGAGGCGGGCGAGGAGATCGGCATTCCCAGGCGTGCCGATCCCAATACCGGCGACAATGAAGGCAGCTATTATTTTCATGTCAATCAGAAGCGCGGTCGGCGTTGGTCGGCGGCGCGCGGATTCCTCAAACCGGTCTTGCACCGTTCCAACCTGCGGCTGGTCACCGATGTGCAAGTGGAGCGGGTGGTGTTTGACGGCAAGCGCGCCGTTGGCGCGCGCTACCGCCAGGACAATCGGCCGTTCGAGGCGCGAGCCAAAGGCGAGGTTATACTGTCAGCGGGCGCCATCGGTTCGGTGCAGGTCTTGCAACGCTCCGGCATCGGCCCGGCCGACTGGCTGAACCAGGCCGGTATCCCCGCCTTGCAGGCCCTGGAAGGCGTGGGCCGGAATTTGCAGGATCACCTGCAACTGCGCGCCATGTATCGGGTCAGCGGGGTGAAGACCTTGAACGAGGTCTATTACTCTCTGCTGGGCCGGCCCTTGATGGGGCTGCAATATGCGCTGCTGCGGCGTGGGCCCATGACGATGGCGGCTTCGCAGCTGTGCATCATCACCCGTTCCGATCCGTCACAGGAGCGCGCCAATGTGCAGTTCCATGTCCAGCCCTTGTCGCTGGACCGCTTCGGCACGCCGCTGCACCGCTTTCCCGCCATCACGGTCAGCCCCTGCAATCTGCGTCCTTCGTCGCGCGGCACGGTCAGGATCACATCATCTGCGATGGAGACGCAGCCCCAGATCGCGCCCAACTACCTGTCCACGGATGAAGACCGCCGCATCGCCGCCGATTGCATCCGCCTGACGCGGCGGCTGATGGCGCAACCTGCGCTGTCGCCTTACAAGCCGGAAGAATTGCGTCCCGGCCCGGATGTGGACAATGGCGATGCCGCGCTGATCCATGCGGCGGGCGATATCGGCACCACCATTTTTCATCCCGTCGGCACGGCCAAGATGGGGTTGGCCAGCGATCCGCTGGCGGTGGTGGATGACCGGCTTAGAGTCCGTGGCCTGGAGTGCTTGCGGGTGATCGACGCCTCGGTGATGCCCACCATCACGTCCGGCAACACCAACACGCCCACCATCATGATCGCTGCCAAGGGCAGCGAGATGGTGATCGAGGATGCGCGAAAGGTCTAGTATATGGAATTTGCTTAACTTGGCAGTAACCAGAGCGGTCTCGCACGCTCAATAAGTGGGACGGGGATGAAACCGGCAAGAAAAATCCTGGCAGCCGTGCTTTTTCTGGCGCCCGTGACGGCGCAGGCGCAAGAAGCGCCCGTGCAGACGGCGGACCCCGCCCTGCGGGGGCTCAAGGAAAGCGATTTTCCGCGCCTGAAGCAGCTTGAGCCCAATGTTTATGCCTATGAAGAGCTGCGGCCCAGCGAACCGGGCAAGTTCAAGACTACGGTGGACATGATCGTGGTGACCAGTGGCGGGGTGCTGGTGGCCGATGGCCAGGGCAATCTGGCCGCGACGCAGAAGCTCGTGGCGCAGATAAAAAATCTGACGCCGCAGCCGATAAAATATGTGGTTGTGTGCTCGGAGCACGACGACCATACCGGCGGCAATGCGGCGTTCAAGGCCGCCTTTCCCGATGTGGTGTTTGTGGCCTCGCCCGTTTCGCAAAAGGCGCTGGCGGCGAGCGCGACGCCGCCTACGGAAGCCGTGGCGCACAGGCGCACCATTCGCCTGGGGGCCACCGACATCGAGATCTTGAATCTGGGGCGGGCGCATACCGGCGGGGATCTGAGTGTCTATGTGCCTGCGGCCAAGGTGTTGTTCCTGAGCGAGATTTACGATCACCGGCTGTTTCCCTCCCTCGCACGCGGTTTTCCCAGCGAGTGGCTTTCGACCATCAAGAAAAATCAGGCGATCGAAGCCAAATGGGTTTTCGGTGGGCATGGCTTTGTGGACGATCCCGCCACCATGAAGCGTGAGCTTGCGGCCTTCGCTGCCGAGCTGGCGGCGGTGATCGCGGAAGGGCGGCGGCTGCATGATGCGCATGTGGCGTGCCGATCTGTGACGGATTGCGACGCGATCAGGGCTGCAAATTGGGGGCCCTATGACAATTGGAGCGAGCGCGTTACGCAGGCGCCGGGGGCACTGGTGCGGGTGTATCAGGAGATAGAGGGCAGATTGCCGAAGTAGGGGAACCCGATGGTTGGCGATGATCGTGGCCAAAAGCAGCGAGATCGTGATCGAGGATGCGCGAAGGGGTTAGGGCAGTTTCGGCGTCGGCACGGCTGCTGGCAGTTCGAGGAATCTCGAGCGAGGCATTCCGCCGAGCGACGTTCAGCATCCACCAGCTTCCTTCCCCCTCAGGGCGAAGCCATTGGAGGGGGAAGGTGTCGCAGCGAAGTGTTTGCGACTTCGCAAACCTGAGCTGCGACGGAAGGGGGTAATTAAACTTCGAAAATCTCGAGCGAGGCAATTCCGCTGAGCTGTCGGCACAATTCTCAAGTCACAGGCGCCGGATTAAACAACGTCAGGTCATTGTGCAGGCCCCAATGGTCGGCCCAGACCTGTTTCCTGCCGCTGGCCACGTCCAGCATCAGCTGGAGCAAGTCCCACCCCACCTGTTCGATGGTTTTTTCGCCTGTCGCGATAGGGCCGGCATCCAGGTCGATCAGGTCGTTCCAGCGCCGCGCCAGCTCGCTGCGGGTGGCGACCTTGATCACCGGCACCGCCGCCAGGCCGTAAGGCGTGCCGCGCCCGGTGGTGAAGACATGCAGGTTCATGCCGGAGGCCAGCTGCAAAGTGCCGCAAACGAAATCGCTGGCGGGGGTGGCGGCGAAGACCAGCCCGCGGCTGCGCACCTTCTCACCCGGCGACAGCACGGCGTTGATGGCGCTGGTGCCGGACTTGGCGACCGAGCCCAGCGACTTTTCGATGATGTTGGACAGCCCGCCCTTCTTGTTGCCGGGCGTGGTATTGGCGCCGCGATCCACTCCGCCCTTGGCGAGATAATCGTCATACCAGCGCATTTCCCGCACCAAGGCTTCGGCCACCTCCTTGGTGGCGGCGCGCGGCGTCAACAGGTGGATGGCGTCACGCACTTCGGTGACTTCCGAAAACATCACCGTGGCCCCGGCCCGCACCAGGAGATCGGCGCAGAAGCCCAGCGCCGGATTGGCGGTCAGGCCGGAGAAAGCATCGCTGCCGCCGCATTGCATGCCCACAATCAATTC
>DATBCP010000169.1:0-7953 GCA_036270435.1 Rhizomicrobium sp.
TGGAAGCCTTCGTGAAGGACTTCACCAAGCGCAAGGCGGACGCGAAGTCCTGAGCCGTCATCACGCAGCCGAACGGCGTGGCGAGGTCCGGGTGATCCATTGTTCAAAAAGCCAAAGGAAATTGGATCGCCCGCATGATCCCTAGCGAGGCGTAGGGACGGGCGATGACGTTTTATTCTCGGGATTGAAAAATCAATCACAATCCGCGTTCCTTCAACCACTCCAACGCCCGTTTCGCCAGGCGCTCCCAACCCGGCTCACCGATCAGCCAATGCCCCATGCCGTCCAGCACTTCACACGCTGCGCGGTCCTTGTACAGCGCGGCGATGCGCGCCACGGTGGATGGCGGGTTGATCCTGTCTTCGCTGCCGGTGAGAAACAGAAGCGGCGCGTCCACGGCATCGGCGTCCACTTCGCTGGCACGGTTCAAGTCCAGGCCCCAGCTCATGATCTCGAAGGTGGCGCGGCCCGATTCCGGCACCAGATGATCCAGCACGTCATCGCGCATGTGCCGCGGCAGCTTGTCGAGCGAATGCGCCAGCGCCACGTCGCGGCTGGGCTCCAGCACCCTGTTCCAATAGCCGGGATGCAGATGCATGGCCTGGGCGGCACTGATCTCGAACAGGGTGGTCGGCGGGATCCCCCAAGGCGGTGATGGCGCCAACAGGATCAAGGCGCGTACCGCCACCCGCGAAGCCAGCTGCAGCGCCAGCAATCCGCCCATGGAATGACCCACCAGGATAGGCGCCGCGCCCAGCGTACGGGCCTCCCCTTCCAGGTCGGCGCCATAATCGGCCAGGCCTGTGGTGCCCAGCGCCGCCGGCGGACGCGTCTTGTCATGAAACCGCAGTGCGGGCGTGGTGCAGGAATAGCCACGGGCCTCGAACTCCTGTCGCAGGCCTTCCAAAAACCATGGGCCGCAGAAAGCGCCATGGATCATCAGGACCGGAGCCTTCATGCTACCCGCGTTTCGCCAGCGGGCCGAGCGCCGCCAGGACCTGGCGGTAGGTCTCGCGCTTGAATGGCACGATCAGATCCGGCAGCGCCTCGGGGTCCACCCACTGAAAGGCGGAAAATTCCGGCTCATGCGCGGTGAGATTGATGTCGGCATCCTTGCCGGTGAAGCGCAAGGCGAACCATTTCTGGCGCTGGCCTTTGTATTTGCCGCGGAAGGCCACGCCCACCAGATGCGGCGGCAGGTCATAGGTCACCCAGTCCGGCATTTCGCCGACGATCTCGGCCTTGTCGGTGCCGATCTCTTCCAGCAGCTCGCGCCGCGCCGCCTGTTCGGGCGTCTCGCCCTTGTCGATGCCGCCCTGCGGCATCTGCCAACCTTCCACGGTCTGGTCGATGCGCTTGCCGACGAACACCTGGCCGTTGCGGTTGAACAGCATGATGCCAACGCAGGGACGGTAGGGCAGATCGGATGTCATTTGGCTCTCAGGACTTCGCTTCGACGCGAAGGTCCGCGCCTAGGGTTTCGTGGGTTCGGTAACTATGGCTGAAACAGGCACGATTACAAAGCCTCGCGCTTGCAGACCCTTCGCCCAAGCCGCGATGCGCGCCACCGTCACAGGATAGAGAAATGCCGATCCCACCGCCGTGCCCTTGGCGCGTGCCTGGGTCTCCAATTCCGAAAGACGGCGATCGATCTCGGAGGCGTTTTGAACCTCGTCCAGCGCCGGACCGCTCTGGGCCGCCGGGATTGCGACCTGACCCGCCACCACCGGCGCCACCGACTGGCTGGCCGCGCCATTGTCGAAGAAATAGAGACCGCGCCGGTTGAGATAACTCAGGATGGGAGACAGCGCCTCGCTATCGGTGAGGAAGCGTTGGCCCAACAGGTTGCTCACACCGGCATAACCGGTGAAACGTGACATCGCCCAGCTGAGGCGCTGGATATTGCTGTCCTCGTCCTGGCCGGAGCGCAAGGTTTCAGGACCGGGATCGCTGTCGGGAAAATCCAGCGTCTCCATGGGCACCTGCAACATGACCTCATGGCCGCGCTCGCGCGCTTTTGCCACCCAATCCTGAACGTCGGTGGCATAGGGCACAAAGCCCAGCGTGACTTGGGCGGGCAGACTGTCCAGCGCGGTCTTGGTGGCGGCAGAGGAGCGTCCCAGGCCGTTGACGACAATGGCGATCTTGAATTTGGCGGCCGGCGGCGAGGGCGCGGCATAGACCGCCATCGGCTTGCGCCCGTCATCGGCGATTCGCGGCAAGGGCCCCTTGGCGCTATTCTCGATCAATGCCGGATCGGCCAGCAGCGCCTTGCCCGCATAGAGAGGTTTGGTCACCGGGCCGATCACAGGCACGTCGGCCGCGCGGAAGTGCAAAGGGGCCACGGGCTTGCGCGCACCGGGTTCCTGGGGAATCTCCAGCCGGATCGCGGGGGCGACACCCGGATGGCCCAACAGGGTGATGGTCAAGGCGCCGGCTGCGAGCAGACAGGCTGTAAAGGAACAGCCGAACGCCAGCGCGCGCCCGGACTTGGACGCGAAAAAGCCTTCTGCGGGATCGGCGGCAGCAGCCATGGATGGATTAAGTCTTAATTTGGTTAGAGGGAGGTTAAGGGTGAGGCTGGCGGCCAAGCCAGCCGAAGGCCAAGCGCCGTAAGGCGCGCAGTCCGGATCCGAGGGGGCGCGACTACCGGCCGGCCTGGGAGCCTGCCCGCGCCGTATCGCCATTGGCGTCCGAGGAAAGTACGGGCTTGTCTCCTGGCGCGGTGGCGGAAGCCACCGTCATCTTCCCGTGCAACAGATCCAGCGCATACGACAGCTGGAAGTCGTCATATTTCTTGCCGGGCGCCGGCTTGATCACCGGGGCATTGATCCGCTTGGCCGGAACCGGTTCGCCGGTGAGATGGCCACGCAGATCCGCTTCCGACGGGCGGGCCAGCTTGGGCAGCGCGGTCTCATCGCCCTGCGCCACCTGGATGTCGGGAATGATGCCCTGCGCCTGGATGGAATGACCGGACGGCGTGTAGTAACGCGCCGTGGTCAGGCGCAGCGCGCCGCGTCCCTCGCCCAAGGGAATGATGGTCTGCACCGAACCCTTGCCGAAGCTGGTCAGGCCGATGACAGTGGCGCGCTTGTGATCCTGCAGCGCGCCGGAAACGATTTCCGAGGCGGACGCCGTGCCGCCATTGATCAACACCACCACCGGCTTGCCGTCGGTGATGTCGCCGGACTTGGCATCATAGCGCTGCGTGTCCTCGGCATGGCGGCCGCGGGTGGAGACGATCTCGCCATTGACCAGAAAATCATCCGACACCTGGATCGCCTGGTCGAGCAGCCCGCCCGGATTGTTGCGCAGGTCCAGCACATAGCCCTTGATACCGGGCCCGATCTGCTTCTTGAGATCGCGGATCGCTTTTTCCATACCGTCGGCGGTCTGTTCGTTGAAGCCCGGCAGGCGGATGTAGCCGATATCGCCCTCGCGCCGGTAGCTTGCCGCATCCACCGAAACAATGGCGCGCACCAAGGTCACTTCGAACGGCTTCTTTTCGCCTTCACGCACGATGGTCAGCATGATCTTGCTGCCGGCGGCGCCGCGCATCTTGTCGATCGCCTCGTTGAGCTGCAGGCCGGCGATGGAGGTGCCGTCGATGCCGATGATGCGGTCATTGGTCTTGATGCCGGCGCGGCTGGCGGGGGTGCCGTCGATCGGCGAGATCACCTTGATCACGCCGTCTTCCTGGGTGACTTCGATGCCGACACCGCCGAACTGGCCCTTGGTGGTGATCTGCATGTCGCCATACATCTTGGCGTCCATATAGCTGGAATGCGGATCGAGGTTGGACACCATGCCCTGGATGGCGGCGTCGATCAGCTCGCTGTCCTTGACGGGGCGCACATAATTGGCGCGCACCCGTTCGAACGCATCGCTGAACAGGTCAAGCTGGCCGTAGGCGGAGGAGTCATTGGCGCCCTTGGCTTCCGGCAATGCGAAGGTCGCGGCCGCAAATCCAGCCACCAGACCCATTCCAACCAACGCAAATTTTTTCATGTACCGTTCGCCTTTCCAACGCGCGGGCGCGCACTCAACTTCAACCACGGCGCGGGAGACAGGCCATGCCCGCCATGGCGCACTTCGAAATAGAGCCGGTTATCGACCGGGTCCGCAGGCATCGTTCCGACCGGTTCGCCTGCCAGCAGCTGGTCGTTTGGCTTCACTGTCACACGTCCCAGTCCCGCCAAGACCACATCGTAGCCAGTGGTGATCTCCAGGATCAAGACTTGACCATTCTTATGGTAAGGGCCGGCATAAAGAACCCTGCCATCGGCCGGCGCTATGACCTGAGCCCCCGGCTGCGTGGCATAAGATAGGCCAGAACTGCCGTTTTCCAAGGCTCCTACAACGGGTTCCAGCAGGGAATTGCGGCTCAGGACCCCCGCCAGGCCGGTATTTTGCGCCGTGACGGTGACCACGTTCGGGGCATCGCCGCCGGTGCCGGCCTCCTGGCGAAGGGCCCGGACGCGGCTGAGAAGCGCCTGGAAATCGGCCGCCTCGCGGGCGACTTTTTCCAGCTGATTCTTGAGGGTTCCATAGGTTTCCGCGGCGGTGGCGGCCGCCCTCTCTTTTTGCCCCAGAAGCTCACCCAGTTCGGTTCGCGCGACGTTCAGCCGCGCCGTGGTGTCGTCGGCCTGCGACTGCTGTTGTTCCAAGGCCAGGCGGGTGTGCTTCAAGGCTTCGATCCGCCGCGACAGTTTTGCCGCCTGGGCATAGACCGGCGGCAAGGAGGCGCCCACCAGCATGGCGCCACGGGCCGCACCCAGAGCATCATCCGGCCGCATCGCCAGTGCGGGCGGCATGTCATGCTGCAGCCGTTCCAAGATACCTAACAATTTTGTCACCGCCACCCGGTCATTGGCGAAGCCGGCACTCAGCCGGTTGTCCTCCTCCGTCAGCTGGGAGATCCGGGCATCGATTTCCCCTTTCTGCCGCTCCAGCCCTTCGATGCGCGCGGCGGTGGCGATCAACTTCTGCCGCAGCCTCGCGGCCTCTGCCGCCAGCGTATCGCTCTTCTCCTTGGCGGAGGCGAGCTGCGGCTGTCCCTGTTTGAGTTCCGATGACAGGCTTTTCAGCTGTTGCGCACTGGGCGGCAATTTCGCCATCGCCTTGCCCGGGAGCGCCTGGCTCAGATCGATCGCCGGTTCCGTGGCCGGCTTGGCCGTCTGCACCGGTGCCTGTGTGGCGGGCCGCGGGGTGGGCACCGTCACGTTCACCCGCTTCGGTTTCGTCTCCGCTTTGGCAAAGGCCGGCGCGGCCGCCAGCAGCAGCAACAGAAGATATGCGCCGCCGCGCGTCACGCCTCTCTCACCAACAAGGAATGACCGGTCATCAAGCTGGGTTTTGAAATTCCCATCAGATCCAGCATGGTCGGCGCCACGTCCGCCAGCCGGCCATTCTCCAAGCTTGTTCCCTTGGGCGCGCCAAAAGCGATGATCGGCACATCCAAGGTGGTGTGCGCGGTATAGGGCTCGTGGGTCTTTGGGTCCTTCATCATTTCGATATTGCCATGATCGGCGGTGAGCAGCATCAGCCCGCCGGCCTTTTCCAGCGCGGCGCACAACCGCCCCAGACATTCGTCGATCGTGTCCACCGCCTTGACCGCGGCATCCATCACGCCGGTATGTCCCACCATGTCGGGATTGGCGTAGTTGCAGACGATCAGGTCGTATTGGCCCGAAGCAATGGCTTGTTCCAATCTGTCGGTCACCTGATAGGCGCTCATCTCGGGCTGTTGGTCATAGGTCGCAACCTTGGGGCTGGGCACCAAGATGCGGTCCTCGCCCGCAAACTGATCCTCGCGCCCGCCATTCAGGAAAAACGTGACATGGGCGTATTTTTCCGTCTCCGCGATGCGCAACTGCTTCATGTCGTGTTCGGCGATCACTTCGCCCAGGGTCTCGCGCACATCTTCGGGCGCAAACACCGCGCCCATCAGGGCTTTGAGGCTTTCCGAATATTCGGTCAGTCCCGCCGCCGCGCGGAATTGAGCAAGGCGTTGGCGGGTGAAGCCCGTAAAATTCTTGTCCAACAAGGCGGTCGAAATCTCGCGCGCCCGGTCGGCACGGAAATTGGCAAACAACAGGACATCGCCGTCCGTCGTCCCGGCATAGCCGTCCAGCGGACAAGGAACCACGAATTCATCGGTGACGTCATCGGCATAGGAAGCGTCGAGGGCGGCAAAGGCGTCGTCAAAGCGGCGGCCCTTGGCGTCGACGATCGCGTCATAGGCCTTCTCCACCCGGTCCCAACGTTTGTCGCGGTCCATGGCGTAATAGCGTCCCGAAAGCGTGGCCAATCGCACGCCCGCCAAGCCATGAATGTCGCTCAAGAACTTTTCGATGAAGCCCCTGGCGCTTTTGGGCGGGGTATCACGGCCATCCAGGAAGGCATGCACGAACACCGGCACGCCGGACTGGCTGACGATCTTCACCAGGGCCGCGATGTGGTCCTGGTGGGAATGCACGCCGCCGGGCGACAGCAAGCCCATGATATGGACAGCGCCTTTAGTCTGCCTGGCTTTATCGATCAGGTCGAGCAGCACCGGCCGACGCGCGATGCTGCCGTCCTCGATGGCCACATCGATGCGCGGCAGGTCCTGGGCGACCACACGGCCGGCGCCGATATTCATGTGACCGACTTCGGAGTTGCCCATCTGGCCCTTGGGCAGGCCCACGGCATTGCCCGAAGTCTCCAGCAGGGCGTGCGGACAGTCCTTGAGCAGCCGCGTGTAATGGGGCGTGGCGGCCGCCGCGATGGCATTGTCCTCTGCATGATCGGGCCGGTACCCCCAACCATCGAGAATGCAGAGCAGGGCGGGGCGCGGCGGCATGGAAGAATCCTGAAGCGAAGCAGGTTGAAAAATAAGAACCCGCAGCCCGCGTGTCTATCGTTTAACGGGGCGCTTAACGAGGCGCTTAACGGAACTGCGGCCCCGTGGTCCAGGCCACGATGGCCTTGCGTGTGCCCCTGGTGCAAGGGGTCACGCGATGCAGCACATAAGACGGGAAAGCGATCACCAGGCCCCGGTCGCGCGGCGCGTTTTCCGGCTTGTTGCCGGCATAGAACTGCAAGTCGCAGCCTTCATAATCGGATGGATCGCTGAGCTGCACCGTAATCGACAGCTTGCGCCTGGATTGCAGGACACTGCCATGATCGACATGCCAGTCATAGTGACCGCCTTCGGTGCCGTGATAGACGGTGTATTGGAGATTATCCGAAAAGCCGCCGAGGTCGAATTGATAGACACGGTCATTGATGGCGCGGATCACGCCTTGCATGCGGTCATAGATCCAGCGCACCTCGGGCACGGGATTGAGCCAGGCAGTGCGGGTGACGCGGATATCGTCGCGCACTTTACCAACGCGATCTATGTCGGCGACGGTCGCCTTGTCCGCCGTCAGCCGGTCGCCATAAGCTTCGATCTGCGCCAACTCGGCCGGCGAGAAAGCATTCTCCACGACGGCGAAGGTGCAGGTGGGATAGTAGTTTAGGTCTGGCATAAGTCTTTCGATGCTGGCGGCCGCGCCGAAAATAGGGCCTGATGGGACCCTTCGTCCATGCGCCCGATGCATAGGCGTCAGCAGATGGCGCTTTCTTCACCTTGCCTTATAGAAAGGGCCCATGCAGCGCCTTTTCTTCGGGCGTCACTACGCCCTGGCCGTCGTCATCATCATCTTCACGGCGCTGCTGGCGGCGGCCGGCCTGCGCTCCACGCCCGGCGTGCTGATGGTCCCTTGGGGACAAGCCTTTGGCTGGTCGCGCCAGGTCATCAGTTTTGCCGCCGCCACCGGCATTTTCCTGTTTGGCCTCACTGGCCCCTTTGCCGCCGCGGCCATGCAGCGTTTCGGCATCCGCGCCACGGTGATCACGGCGCTGGCGATGATGAGCCTGTCCACCGCCACCAGCCTGTTCATGACCCAGTCCTGGCAGTTGGTGCTG
>DATBCP010000170.1:0-2076 GCA_036270435.1 Rhizomicrobium sp.
CGCCTGTATTTCTACAACAAATTTGGAACGTCATCGCTCCCACCCGCGATGCTGCGGCGGTTCCGCCTCAACTTTTCCATCATTGCTGCTTCCAGTTGCCCTAAGAGTTCTCGCCCATGACCGAGCTTGATCGACGCCTGCTGCTTGCCGCCCTGTCGGCCAGCCTGCTTCCGCCCGGAACTTGTGCCGTTCTAGCGGCGCCGGCGGCCGCGCGCCTGGCCATTCGTCTGGGACCGCCCAAGGATTTCAGCTTTGCGGAACTGGTCGCGCACGCCAAAAGAAACGCCGCCCAGCCCTATCAAGCGCCCCAGCCCCGGGCCAGCCACATCATCAAGGACATCGACTTCGACGCCGTCCAGAAGATCAGGTTCCGCGCCGACCATGCCTTGCAGGGCGCCGGACCGGCCTCCGATCCGGTCTCCTTTTTTCACCTGAATCGGTATTCCGCCGACCCGGTGAGGATTTACGCGCTGAAGGATGGCAAGGCGCGGGAGATCCTGTATGGACCCGACTATTTCGATTACAGCGCCAGCGGCTTGGATCCCAAGGCGCTCGCCGAGCTGGGCTTTTCGGGTTTGCGGGTGATGGACGGCCAGCAGCCGACCGACTGGCTGGCGTTTCAAGGCGCGAGCTATTTCCGTTCCAGCGGGCAGGATGCCCAATATGGCGCCAGCGCGCGCGGCATCGCCATCAACACCGCCGCCCTCACGCCCGAAGAATTCCCGCGCTTTTCAGACTTCTGGCTGGAGAACAGCGGCCCGGTGATCGTCATTTATGCCTTGCTCGACGGGCCCTCGCTCACCGGCGCTTACAAATTCGATGCCAACAAGACCGCCGCTGGTGTCGTCATGAATGTGCATTGCGAGCTGTTCTTCCGCAGCGACATTGCGCGCCTGGGGATCGCGCCGCTGACCAGCATGTATTGGTATGGCGAGAACGACCGGCCCAAGAATGCCGATTGGCGTCCCGAAATTCACGACAATGACGGGCTGGCGCTGTTGACCGGAAAAGGCGAGCGCATCTGGCGTCCCCTGGTCGATCCGCCGCGTGTCATGACCAACAGTTTTGCCGACGAAAATCCCAAAGGCTTCGGACTGATTCAGCGTGACCGCGATTTCGCCGACTATCAGGACGATGGCGCCTTCTACAACCGGCGACCGGGAATCTGGGTCGAACCGAAAGGCGATTGGGGGCCGGGCGCCGTCCAGCTGGTGGAGATTCCCACCGACGACGAGACCCATGACAATATCGTCGCCTATTGGCGGCCCGACCGGCCCGCGCGCGCGGGCGGCGCCATGGCGTTCGACTATCGTCTTTATTGGCAAAACAGCGAACCCGCATTTCCAAAATCCATCGCCAAAGTGGTTGCCACCAGGCTGGGCCGGGGCGGCATCCCCGGACAAAATCCCTGGCCGCGCGACAAGCACAAATTCGTGGTGGATTTCACCGGCGGCCCGTTGATGCAGATGCACCAGCGCTATGACGTGAAGCCGGTGGTGACCGCCTCACACGGGAAGATCGACAATGCCTATGTCATCAAGGTGGTGGGCACCGAGCTTTGGCGAGCGTTGTTTGACCTGCAAGCCGAAGGCAATGAGCCGGTGGATCTGCGCATGTATCTGAGGCTGGGCGATCAAACGCTGAGCGAAACCTGGCTGTACCAGTATTTTCCCGAGTCTTGATGCACCGCCCTCGCCCGCATGCGCATTCGCTGATCTTATCGGCGCGAGGATTTTTGTGACGTGGGCAGGGTGAGGCCCGGTTCGCGCGACCCGCGCGAACGAAATGGTCCAGTGGACCATTTCGAGGGCCGAACGCGCGACGCGACAGCGACGCGCCGGCGGCACCGTCCGTACTTTCTGGATTACTCGGCCGCTCGCCCAAGCTCGCGGCGTTCGCCGCTTTCGCAGGTCCACTGGACCTGCTCACATGCTTCGCATGCCGCGGCTCACCTCACGACGCAAAAGACCCGCGCTTACCACCTAACGAGAGCGGCGCCCCAGGTGAAACCGCCCCCCATAGCCTCCATCAGAACCAGATCCCCCCGCTTGATGCGGCCATCCTCTACTGCCGTCA
>DATBCP010000171.1:0-2544 GCA_036270435.1 Rhizomicrobium sp.
GCGGGCGTCGCGTTGGAAGCCCGCCGGGCCCCCAATATCCAGGCCGTTTACGGGGCGTTTCACGGTGTGCGCGGCATCGTCAATCAGGACTTTGTCGATCTCGGCAAGGAGAGCGAACAGACTCTGTTGGAGGTCGCGGACACGCCGTCCGCGGCGCTGGGCTCCACCCGCGACAAGCCCGACCGGAAATATTGCGAGGAGATTTTCCGCAGTGTTCGGGCGCATGGCATCGGCGCATTTTTCTATATCGGCGGCAATGACAGCGCCGATACGGTGCGCATCGTTTCGGAATTCGCGCGCACGGCCGGCTATCCGCTGCGCTGCGTCCATGTCCCCAAGACTATCGACAATGACCTGACGGTCAACGACCACACGCCGGGCTTTCCCTCGGCGGCGCGCTTTGTCGCCCAGGCTTTCATGGGCGCGGATTTGGACAATGAGTCCCTTCCCGGCGTCTATCTCGGCGTGGTGATGGGCCGTCATGCCGGCTTCCTGACCGCGGCCGCGGCTTTGGGCCGGACCGGGCCCGATAGCGGTCCGCATTTGATTTATCTGCCGGAGCGGCCCTTCAACCTGGATGGCTTCTTCCGGGACGTGAAAGCCAATATGGACCGGCATGGCCGCTGCGTCGTGGCAGTCTCGGAAGGCATTGCCGACGCCCAGGGCGCGGCGATCGCCACCACGCTGGCCTCCCATGTCCAAAAGGACGCCCATGGCAATGTCGAACTGGGCGGCGGCGCGCTGGCCGACTATCTGGGCAAGGCCATCAAGGACACGCTCGGGCTCAAGCGGGTGCGGGGCGACACCTTCGGCTATCTGCAGCGCAGCTTTGCCGGTTGCGTTTCGGACGTGGACCAGCGCGAGGCACGCGAGGCCGGCCAAAAAGGCCTGCAATTCGCTTTGAACCAGGATCGCGACGGCTCGGTCACGATCCGCCGCGCAGCTTCAGGCCCTTACGCGGTGCGCTACGAATTCACCGCGCTTGAGGAACTGGCGGCCAAGACACGGCACATGCCGGACGCCTTTATCGCCCCGAGCGGCAACCATGTGACGGAGGCCTTCCGCGACTATCTGACCCCGCTGCTGGGGTCGGGGATGCCGAAAATCCGCCGGCTTGCGCGTCATCCGGTGCCGGCGATTGCGGCGGGGCCTCCTTAAGGAAGCGCCCAGGTTGCGAAAAGCCGGGCCATCCGGTGTAAGCTGAGATGGTTCGCGCAATTGGGGGCGATCATGGCATTTCGCAAAAGCAGCTTGGCTCTGGGATTCTGCGCGGGCCTTTTGTGCCTTGCCGGTCCTGTTCAGGTTCAGGCGGCCGCGCCCTATCCCGTGACCCATGGCAAATACTACAAATTCGAGAAAATCGCCGACGGCGTCTATTACGCCACTGCGGAATATAACGGCACCGCCTTTCCCTTCGGCAGCAATCCCTTTTTCGGCGCCAATCTTGTCGTCATCGTCAACGACAATGATGTCGTCCTGGTCGATAGCGGCACCACGCCCCGCTCCGCCCGCGCCTTGATCGCCGACGTGAAGGTCCTGACCGACAAGCCCATCCGCACCGTGGTCAACACCCACTGGCATTACGATCATACCGACGGCAATTCCGCCTTCGGACCGGACGTCCAGATCATCGCCACGGATTATGTCCGCCAGCAGCTACTGACCTTCGATGTCCTCCATAACGATCCTTTCCGCACTTCGACCATGACGGCAGGGCCGGCGCTGATCGACGGCTTCCAGAAACAGATCGCGGCGGAAAAGGATCCGGCCAACAAAGCGGCGCTGCAGAAGAAACTGGCGGATACCGAGGCGGCCTTGAAGGAATTCGAGCACGACAAGACCGAGATCAAGCCCACTCCGCCGAACGTGACCTACACCAACAAGATGGTGCTGCACCGCGGCGGGCGAGAGATCGATCTGCTGTTCCTGGGCCGCGGCCATACCGCCGGCGACACCGTGGTCTTTCTCCCCAAGGAAAAGATCGCCTGCACCGGCGATCTGATGGAGAGCCGCATTGCCTATATGGGAAGCGCCTATTTCGACGAATGGCTGATCACCATGGATGCCCTGAAGCACTTGGATTTCAAGACCGACCTGCCCGGCCATGGCGCGCCCTTCACCGACAAGGGATTGATCACGGCGTTTCAGTCCTATCTGCGCGACGTGGTTGCGCAGGCCGCGAAATTGCGCGCCCAAGGTGTCTCCGCCGATGACGCCGCCAAGCGGGTGGACCTGACCGCGCATGCCAAGGCCTTCCCGGACATTCAGGGCCCCGGCGCGGAAGTCCGCGGCATTCGCCGGATCTATGCCTGGATGGACGAGCAGAAGCGGAAATAAGCGGCGCGACATGAAAATTCCGTCAGCCGGGACGGGGCGCAATTTCGCCATACTCGAAGGCGGAAAACCGAGGCTTTGGCTGTATTGCGTTTTTTGCGCGGCTCTTGAATCCGCAGGCTGCGATATTATTTCTTTGTGGACCGCCTCCTCTCCCCCCGGACGGCGGTTTAGCCCCGCTCTCTCCCCCCTTGAGCGAGGTTTCCTTAG
>DATBCP010000172.1:0-16732 GCA_036270435.1 Rhizomicrobium sp.
CTCGACATCCATGGGCGTGAAGTCTTTACCGATCAGATTGTATGCCATGGTCTAGGCCTCCCGCGATGCGGTCATGACCGCCTTGAGATAATGGTCATAAGCGCCGCAACGGCAGAGATTGCCGGACATGCCGCGGCGCGCTTCGTCGACGGTGGGCGTCGGATTGGCCTTGAGCAGCGCCACCGCCGCCACCACCTGACCCGAGGTGCAGAAGCCGCATTGCGGTCCCAGCTCCTTGATCATGGCCTTTTGCACCTTGTGCAATTCGCCATTGGGGCCTTCGACGCCTTCGATGGTGGTGATCTTGCGGCCCCGGACACTGTGGGTCAGGGTCGAGCAGGAATAGGTCGCCACGTCGTCGACCATCACCGTGCAGGCGCCGCATTCCGAATGGTCGCAGCCCAGCTTGGTGCCGGTCAGGCCCAGCTTGTAGCGGATGGTGTGAACCAAGGTTTCGTTGGGCAGGACGTCCACCCGCCGGTCCTTGCCGTTCACATTCAGCGTGACCAGCCGCTCCACGGAACCCTTGGCCCGGCCCAGCCCCGAGCCAAAGCGGTCATAGACGATATAGCCGGCCGCCGAGACGGCAACGCCGGATGCAATGACACCCTTGATGACGGTGCGCCGCGAGGCTCGAAGGCCGGACGAACCGGCGGGGTCGGTTTTGTCAGCGTCTGACATGCGGGCTCCCTTTGTTACAAGAGCCGAACAGATCCTCTGATACGTGAAATGAAGCGGCCAAAACAAAACGCTTTATGCCTGGCCCCAAGACGCGCACACCTGCCCGGCTGGTCATATTTTTTCCAAGTAAATCATAGGGCGCCCCGGCCAGACAATAGTGTCCGCTGTCATCCAGCTTTTGATAGCGTCCAACAGGCGCAGTTCCAGCACGAAAAGTGCGTTATGTACAAATGGGAATAGCGAATTTGCTCAATGCGCGTGGCGGAATCGCTGATGCAAATCCAGACTGAGTCGGAACGCCGCCTTCTGGTCTTCCTTCGACGCAAGCGATTGCAGTGCAGCATCGCGGCACATTTGGGCATCGGCGTTTCCGCCATCCTGGGCCAGGTCGCACCAGGCATAGGCTTGGACATAGCTTTTTTCGACACCGGCGCCATAGAAGTAGAGGCTGCCCAGCATGAATTGGCCCTCGGGCTGTCCATGTTCGGCGGCCTTGCGCAGCCAGTAGGCGGCCTTGCGGTTGTCGACGGCGACCCCCATCCCGCGGTGATACATGAAACCGATCCCCGCCTGGGAGGCAGCGTCCTCGCCTTGGGCGAGCGGCATCCAGATTTTCATGGCCTTTTCGAAATTGCCGCTGTTGTAAGCCGACAACCCTTCCCGGAAAGCCTGATCGGCGGGAGACGCCCTGGCGACACCAAATGCCGAAGCGGCGATGGCGGCGGCGCTGATCAGCCGGCATCCCAAACTGAAAATGCGAATCGTTGGCATCATCGCCCGCGCCGATATCAGGATAGTCATTCCCAACTGTCTGACTTTGGCAGGGGTGGGTTCGATGTCAACTTAACCTCATTTTTCCAGGTGGCATGACCACAACGTTCGCGCCATAACTTCTGTGCCGAAATTCCATGACAAGTGTCCATCGGTTACTTACATTGCCGCGCCATCGGCCACCGTTTGCTTCCGGGCCTTCCATGCCGCATCTTTCCATCCGCATCGACTTCGAGCCTTCCGGCAGTGCGCTGGGACCCGGCATGGCGCAATTGCTGGAACGCGTCGACGCGTTGGGCTCGATCCGCCGCGCCGCTGCTTCCATGGACATGAGTTATCGCAAGGCCTGGCTGCTGATTCAGGAGATTCAAAAGACATTCGATGGCGCGGTAGTGACGGCGGAAGCGGGCGGCCTTTCCGGCGGCGGCACCAAGCTCACAGAGTTGGGAACGAATCTGGTGAAGCTCTATCGCCGGGTCGAGAACCGCGCCGCCGACGCCACGCGCGGGGATCTCGAGGCCTTGTCGGCGCTGGTCAGGACCAATGCCGCGCCCCGCCGCGCCGGACGCCGGAAGAAGGGCTAGGGTCGGACGGCGGCAATGTCGATCATCGCCGAGCCTGCCAGCAGGAAGGCGCCGACACCGAACGGTTGGGTATAATCGGCCGCCACATTATCCGGCTCGCTGCCCACTTGCTGGACCCAACCCAGCTTGCCGTCGGGCTGAACCGCTTTGGCCAACAGGGACCATCCGCGTTCCGCCGCCCGTCGGTAAATCGGGTCTTTCAGCAATCCCGCATGGACGCCCCAGGCTAGGCCGTAGGTGAAAAAGCCCGTGCCACTGGTTTCCGGCACCGTGTCGCGGCGTGGATCCAGCAAGGACGGCGCCCAGGAACCGTCCGGCTTTTGCAGCGAGACCAGCTTGTGCGACATCTTGAGAAACAGGTCTTGATAATAGGGCCGCGAAGGCGAATTGGCAGGGAGAACCGTCAGAATGCGGGCCAAGGCGGCATAGACCCAGCCATTGCCGCGGCTCCAGAAAATCTTTTCGCCATGGGGACCTGTCTTTCCGAAATAGCTGCTGTCGCGATAATAAAGCGACTGGCTGGGATCAAACAAAAGCGCGGTGGTGGCGTGGAATTCCTTGTCGGCATAGGCAAGGTAGCGCGGATCGTTCACCGCCTGGCCCAGCGAAATCCAGCCCATTGGCGCCATGAACAGCGCATCGCACCAGCACCAGCGGCGGAAACAGCCGCCCAGCGAGCTTGAGACCGGCACCATCAGCAGCGAGTCGGTGAGATGTGCCGCCATGATGGCGTCGAAGCGTTGCCGCACGGCGGCGATCATGCGGGGATCGTGCTGGCGCCGATAGGCCCAGACCCAGTTCTGCGCCACTTCATAGTCGTCGGCATGAAAGGGGCGCGGACCCAGCGCCCAGTTCTTCTGATTGCCCAGGGACATGATGGCGTCGGCATAACGGGGCGAGCGGTCCGCAAGCGCGGTCAAGCCGGTATAGAAAGCCCCTACCACCCAGCCCAGCGGGTCCTGGGTCTGGCGGTTGGACTTGGGCGCGCTGGCCTGGTCGGGATGCGCCAGTTCCCAATCCGCCACGCGCTCCATGGTGGCGAGAATCTCCTTTGGTTGGTCGGCGGATGCCGCGCCAACCGATGCCAGGAGCAGAAGGCTTGCAATGGCGCCGGTTTTCATCGCGACAATCCCGCTTGGACTTTTCCACCGTTGCGCAAGTTCGCGCACTCTACGCCATGACCGGCTTCTCAGGACAGGGTGGCTGGACTAGGATTCCTTCTGCAAAAAGGCGAGGTGCATCATGACCGCATTCAACGCCGTCCGTTTTCGCGTCAAGCCGGGCCGGGAGCAGGAATTTCTCCAGGCGCATCGTGCAGCCCAGGCCGATTGGCCCGGGCTTCACCATGCCAATATCGTCAAGACGGGTGAGCGCAGCTATTGCATCATCGCCGAATGGAGCGACATGGATGCGCTGGTGCAAGCGCGGCCGGACATGATCGCCACGCTGGAGAGCTTCCGTGACACGCTGGAGGAACTGGGCGGCGGGCTCGGCGTGACCGATCCGGTGTCCGGCCCCGTCGTCCTGGCGCTCAAATAGCAAACAATATCCGGGAGGAAAAATGCGGAAATTCCTTCTCGCCGCCCTGTTGCCTCCCGACCATGCACAGCTCTGGAAGTCCAAAGGCTTGGACCGCAATCCGCCGCATCCGTGAGGGCCGCTTTTATTTGACCGGTTGAACCTTGTAGGTCTGCGGACTGTCGGAGGTGCGCAAAGAATAGCTGCCAAAGGTGCCCTGGGTGATGGTCACGGTGTAACTGGCAGGCGCCTTCCTCCAGGAAACCGAGCCGCCTGTCACATCGGTCTGCCGCCACTCCTCGCCATTTTCCAGGGCCACGACAAAGGCGCCGCTTTTCTCATAGCGGTAGGACTTCATTTTGGAGACCGAGACGGGCGGCGCGTTCAACAGATTGTCGAAAAAGCCCGGTTTCTTGCGCGATACCGGGCGCGCGGCGACGGGAGGTTGCATGGGGGGAGGCGGGGCCGCGTAAGCTGCCTGTGGCGACGGGACCAGGCGTTGCTGAAATTCCGGCGCCGGCTGCAATCCCAATTGCCCGCGCATAGGCTGGATCGCTCCATAAACGCAATCCAGCCAAACCCGGTTGTCGTTCATCACCCCGCAACGCTGGATCCCTGCGATGACGTCGTCGCGCGTGTCGGCATGGGCTTGCGTCACCGCGGCGCAAAGGCCGGCGCAAACCGCGATCGTCATGGTTCGTTTTACAGTCATGCCCACCCAGAGCTTACCTATTGAGCCGATTGTTATCGCCTTCGGAGAGCAAATCAATCCTGCCGATCCAGCGAAAATCCGTCTGGCGATTGGCCTTTTTGCCATGTCTCCATCATGTGCTGATAAGCGCGCTCGATGTTCTTTCGGAACAAGTCGGTGTCGAACAGGGGCGCGGAGAGCCTGTTCTGGGCCAGTTTGCCTTTCACCGCCTCGAGCGCATCAGGATCACGGGCCAAAGCAATGGCGCGGGTCTCGAACTCGGCCTGCGATTCCGTCACCAGTTCCGGCAGTCCCACCGCGTTCAGCAGGCTGGACGCGACCCGTCCCGGAAAGCTCGTGCCGCGGCAAGTCACCAGCGGCAGACCTGCCCACAAGGCGTCGCTGGCCGTGGTGTGGGCATTGTAGGGAAGCGTATCAAGGAACAGATCGGCTTGTTTCAGCCGCGCCAGATGCTGGTCGAGCGGAATATGGCGCGCGAATGCCAGACGATCCGGTGCGATACCGTGGCGCTGGGCGGCCCGCAAAAGATTGGTCCGCAACAGCGGTAAGCCGTCCAGGTCCAGCAACCACAGCACGCTGTTTTCCACGGCCGCAAGAATACGCATCCAACCGGCGAAGGTGGCGGGTGTGATTTTGTAGCTCTGATTGAAATTGCAGAAGACAAAACCCCGCTCGGGCAGGCCCAGCTCGGCGCGGCTGGCAACAGTCTCGGCGATGGCGCGCTTGTGGTCGTTCACCTGATAGCAATGGGGCAGATAGACGACCTGTTCGTCATAATGTTGCCGCTCCTGTGCAGGGATCACCACGCGGTCGGCGACGATGTAATCCATGTAGGATGCGCCCAGCGTGGCGGGAAAGCCCAGATAGTTGACCTGGACCGGCGCGGCGCGGCGGGCAAAAATGCCCATGCGCGGTGCCCCGAAATAGCCGTTGAGATTGACCAATATGTCGATTTCCTCGGCCCGGATGCGCGCCACGGCCTCATCGTCCGTCAGTTGGGAAATATCGAGGATGCGGTCGAACGCCGCCTCCAGCCGCCTTCGCAGGGCGCTTCCGTCGCCGCCAGCCGTATCGATCGCCAGGATCTCGAATTTCTCGCGGTCGTGAAGCTCATAAAGACCCGCCGTCAGATAGGCGGTGGCCTGTTCGCGGAATTCGCCGGAGACATAGCCGATGCGGATTTTTCCATGGGTGCGGGGAAAAGAGGGCCGTTTCCCCTGGTGCGCCGGAAAGAGACTATTGGCGTAGATGCGGGAACACTGCCTGAGATCGGCCGGCGATGAAGAGAGGGCCTGGTACACAAAGGGACTGACGGCGTGGCGGCCCTCGCGGACAGCCGCGTCGATTGCGAGCATTTCCGATTCAAAGCCGTTCCATTCCGCGGCATACATTTTCAAATGCAGCAGTTCGCCGCGCGCCCAGGGCTGATTGGGATTGATTTCGAGGGCGGCGCCGAGATCGGACATGGCGCCGGAATGGTCGCCTTGATCCGCCCAGCGCAGACGTGCCCGGTTCACCAGGGCATCGGCAAAGGCGGGGTCCAATTCCACCGCCTTGTTGAAATGGACCAGGGCTTCCTGGTCGCGCTTGAGCGCTTGCAAAACCGCACCACGGCCGTTCCATGCCTTGGCGTTATGGGGTTCCGAGGCGATCGCCTTGTCGTAATCGGCAAGCGCGGAAAGAAACTGCCCCGCCTCCCGAAGCAGCAAAGCCCGGTTGAGCAAGGTGGCGGCATGCCCCGGATTGCAGGAAAGTGCTTGATCATAGGCAATGCGGGCTTCGGCGTGGCACTGCAGGTGCCACAGCATCAAGCCCCTGCTGCCCAATATGTCCGGATCGCCAGGACGCAACGCCTGCGCCTTGGTGAAACTGTCCAGCGCGTCAAAAAAGCGTTGTTGCCCCATCAGGACGGTGCCGCGGCTGAACAGCGCCTCCACGAAGCGCGGCTCCAGCGCGAGGGCATGGTCATAGCTGGCGATCGCCTCCTCAAAACGGCGCAGATCGGACAAAGCATGGCCGCGATTATAGTGGGTGCGGGCATCCCCGGAGGCGAGGTTCAGCGCCCGGTCGTAGCTTATCAACGCTTCGGCGGGGCGTCCCAGGACCCTGAGGCTATTGCCGCGATTGGCCAGGGCAGGCACGAAGTCCGGACTGAGGGCCAGGGCACGGTCATAGCCGGCCAGCGCGTCGGAGTGGCGGTTCAACGCCTCCAGGGACAAGGCGCGGTTATAGTGACAGGCGGGATTACCGGCGGGATTGACCGACAATGCCCTGTCAAAATCGGTTACGGCTTCGGCATGGCGCCGCATTTGGGCCAGGGCCACGCCGCGGTTGTAAAGGGCCTCGAAAAAATCCGGTTTCACCGCCAGCGCATGATCGAAGAAGCTCAGCGCTTCTCCATATTGCTGCGCTTCCATCAGAACCTTGCCGTAGTTCAGCAGGACGCCGAAGTCCTGAGGCTGGATTTCCAGCGCCGCCTGCAGCAGCTTTTTCGCTTCCGGGATCCGGCCCTGCTGGCCTCGCAGCACACCCAGCAATTGCAAGGCGGGGAAGTAATGCCGGTCCTGAGTCAGGATGAGGGTATAAATCTCGGCAGCCTTGTCGAGCTGTCCTTGCTGGTGCAGGCCATAGGCCTGCGAAATCAAGATTCTGGAATCCATTACCCAGCCGTGCCGGTTCGCGGTGCCGCCGCGAAAGGCTCGCCGATCAGACCCGGAATGATTCTTTGCATGCTCACGCCTTGTTCCCTTAACTGACGCCACGCAACGCCTGCAAGAGTTTGATGGCGCTTGCCTGCCAAATCAATGCCCGGCAGCGTCCGGCATCGCTTGGCGGGACTTCCAAGCGGCGATACGCTGTTTTCCCAAATCAGGCCGCTCGGGCTGAACGGTTCATCGCAAAAGGTCGAAGGGGGATTTCATGAAACGGCTGTTTTGGGCCTCGTGCCTGTCATTTTCTTTTGCGTCGCCGGCCTTTGCCGCGACGGATTTCTCCGGCAGCTGGGAAGTGAGCGTGCGGGAGTTCGGCGGCGCGAACTATTATCTGCCGATGACGGATGGCCGCCTGATCCTGGAGAAGCGGGGCGAAGACTATGGCGGCCGGTTCAACCAGCTGACATTCACCGGCACTGTGGAAAAGGATGGCTTGCATCTGGCTTGCAACGAGCAAGGCCGTGCTTGCGGCGCGCTGGTGGTGCAAATCGCCAAAGATCAACTGTCCGGCAAAGGCGAGCTGATTGCGAGTTCTCCGCAGATCGCCATCCCCGTGACGTTGGAAGGAAGGCATCCGGCGACGCGGCCGGCCTCGCCCGCTTCACACAATTATGATCCGCAAACATTCACCAACTTCTATTCGCCCACATTGAAGCCGGTCCTGCGCCTGTTCCCGGGTGACACGGTGAAGACGCGCACCCTGGACAGCCGCGGCCATGACCGGGACGGCCGGCCGCGGGCGCCACGTGGCAATCCCTTGATCGGACCCTTCTATGTCGAAGGCGCCATGCCGGGTGACACGCTGGTCGTGCATCTTGGCCTCGTGCGCACCAATCGCGACAGCGCCTATCAAACCAATCTGATCGCCAGCACCGCGCTGGAGGCCGGTTACTTGAGGGGCCTGGCCAAATATGAAAGCGGCTTCACGGCTTGGAAAATCGACGCCGCGGCGGGGATCGCCACCGTGATCAACCCCAGCGACAGGCTGAAACCCTATACGGTGAAGCTGTCGCCCATGCTGGGCTGTATCGGCGTGGCGCCTCGCGGCGAAGAAACGCTGGGCAGCGGCCATCTCGGTCCCTTTGGCGGCAACATGGATTCGCCGGAGATCCGCGAAGGCGCCACTTTATATATTCCCGTCTTCCGGCCCGGCGCGCTGCTCTATATGGGCGACGGCCATGCCCAGCAGGGCGCCGGCGAGTTGCCGGGCCAGGGCCTGGAAACCTCGATGGATGTCCAGTTCACGGTGGATGTGATTCCAAACAAGTCGTTGGGCCTGACCCGGGTGGAAAATGCCGGTTATGTGATGGTGATGGGGACAGGCGCGGACCTGGATGCGGCCATGAAAAGCGCCACCACCGGCCTTAGCCGGTGGTTGGCGGACAGTTACCACCTGACCCCGCAGGACATTGCCGCGGTGCTGGGAACCGCCATGGAATATGAAATCGCGGAAGTGGTGGACTCTGAATATGACGTGGTGGCCAAGATCTCCAAGGACGCGCTTACCCGTCTGGGCAAGTAGCGCATCAAAAACGGGGGCTGGAATGACGTTTGCACGAATGACACTGGCTTTGGTGACCACAGTGCTGGTGGTCGCGCCGGCGGGTCTTGTTATGCCTGCGGCGCTGGCGGCGCCGCTGCATCCGGTGTTCAAGGTCGATCCTTTTTGGCCCAAGCAACCGCTGCCGCACAGCTATGTTTTCGGGGCCAGCGGCGGGGTGACCGTCGATTCCCATGACAATGTCTGGATCTATTCGCGTCCCTGGAGCCTCAGGCTGACGGTCAGCAATCCGCCGGACGATATGAGCGGCCGGGCGGCGCCTTCGGTGGTCGAGGTCAGTCCCGACGGACGTTACATCCAGGGTTGGGGCGGGGTGCTGGCGATGAGCGAAAGCGAACGCGCCAAGTTCGACTGGCCGGTGCAGGAGCACGGCATCGCGGTGGACAATAAGGGCAATGTCTGGGTGTGCGGCAATGGCCGCGACGCCAGGATCGGCAAGGATGACGATCAGTGCCTGAAATTCACCAATGACGGAAAATTCCTGATGCAGATCGGCCATTCGGGAAAGAGCAAAGGCAGCCTGGATACCGAAAATCTCGGCCACCCCTCGCAGCCGGTCTATTGGGCCGAGACCAATGAACTGTTCGTCTCCGATGGTTATGTCAATCGCCGGGTCTATGTGGCGGATGCCGATAGCGGAAAGTTCAAGCGCATGTGGGGTGCTTACGGCCATGTCCCCGATGACAATGCGCCCCGCTATCGCGCCTATGACCCGCCCTTGCAGCAATTCAACCTGTTGCACGGGATGACCATCGCCCGCGACGGCACGGTCTATGTCGCCGACCGCAATGCCAATCGTGTCCAGGCCTTCACCCAGGACGGCAAGTTCCTGAAGGAAGGCTGGGTGGCGCGTCCCACACCGCAAGGCGATTTCGGAACCTCATTCGGTGTGGCGTTGTCGGGCGACAAGGAGCAACGGTTTCTTTATGTCGCGGACGGCCACAATGAGCGGGTGCACGTGCTGGACCGCCAGACCCTGCAGGAGATTCCCGGCGCCGCCTTTGGCAGTGCCGGCAACTATGCCGGGCAATTCTCCAACATCCATGTCATCGCCAGCGACTCCAAAGGCAACGTCTATGTCGGCGATGGCGGCGGCCGTTTCCAGAAATTCGTCTATCAAGGCATGTCGACGAAATAGGGGGAGAAATCGGTAGGCATTGTCATCAGCTTATAAAATATCACGTATTATCGGGTGCTTATGGTCTTTATCTCACGTATCGCGATAACCGGAAACAAGGGGGTGTCGTTGCAGGTTCGTGAATGTCTGCTGGCAGCCAGTTTGGCGGCGTTTTGCGTCGCCGGCGCCACGGCGCAGACGGAGCTTGCGACCGGCCCCTTCACCGCGGCCCAAGTCGAAGAGGGACATAAGGCCTTCTTGAAATATTGCGCCGCATGCCATGGGGCGAACTTGCAAGGGCAGGGTGATGTATTGCCACTGGCGGGCCGTCTGTTCATGGCCGGCTGGGCGAACCGCACCAGCCAGGACCTCTACAATGTCGTTCACGCTTCCATGCCGGCCGGCGCGCCTGACAGCTTGGGCGACCAAACCTATGCCGACCTCACGTCCTTCATCCTCTATGCCAATGGCGCAAAGGCCGGGCCGACGAGGTTCCTGGCGGCGCCACCGCTGCGCATTGACCTGATCGCCAACGGTGTTGCACCCGGCGATTTGAATCTCAGTGCGCCGCCTGCCGGCCCTTGATGAAGAAGCTCGCCAGGCTCCTGCTGTTGAGTCTTGGTTTTGCGTTGCTGCTGGCCCTGTTGTCGCGGCTCGACTTGGCCGCCGTGCTGATCTCGCTTGAAAATGTCGGCTGGCTGGGTTTTGCCCTGGCGGTGGCCGGTGGCCTGGTCCTGACAGCATGCCTGGCCAGCGGCCTTTATCCGCTCCTGGGCGACAAGGCCTCTGCCGGCCTGGCCCTGGCGGTGCGGCAGCTCAGGGATTCCGCCGGCGATATCCTGCCTTTCACCCAGATCGGCGGGATCGCACTGGGCATCCGCGTCATGGCGCTGGCCGGGATCGCGGCGCCCCGCGCTGTGGCGGTGGGCGTGGTGGACGTCACCGCCGAGCTGATGGCCCAGAGCCTGTTCATCCTGATCGGCATCGAACTTGCGGCGCCCACAATCCAGCAAGACCCGCATTGGGGGCCCTATCTGGATTGGTTCAGGCTAGGGGCGTTCGGGTTTTCGGGCGGAATTGTTTTCTTCGCCTATTTGCAGCTGGCCGGCAGCCGCCTGGCCGAAAAGATGCTCGGTACCCAGTCTTTTGGCGGACGCTTCCGGGACGCCATCCACCATCTCTACCGTCAGCGTGGCCGCGTGGCGCTGTCCTTCTGGCTTCATTTGATCGGCTGGTGCGCCAGCGGGTTATGGTTATGGCTGGTGTTCCGCGTGCTGGGCGCTCCGATTGCGGTTTCCTCTGCCATCGCCATCCAAAGCCTGCTGGAGGCGCTGCGCAGCGCCACGGTCTTTGTGCCGGCGGCCCTGGGGGTGCAAGAGGCCGGTTACACGGCTTTGGCACCGTTGTTCGGGCTTTCGCCGGAAACCGGGCTTGCGGTGTCGGTGCTGCGACGCGCCCGGGACATTGCCGTGGGGATTCCCGTTCTCCTGGCCTGGCAACTGATCGAGGCGCGCCGGATGGCGCGGGAACGGCAGCCGAACTAGGATGTAGCACGACAATAATCAGAACCGGGCCGCCTGAGCGGAGGAAACCATGTCCAGCACACGGCGCAGTTTTTTCGCACTGACACGCAACGCGCTTGCCGCCAGCGGTCTTGTCGGCATGGCGCCCACCGTCGCGCAAGCCGCGGTCGCCGGCGAGGATTACTACAGCAAGCTCGGCGTCACCAAGATCATCAACGCGGCGGGGACCTATACGGCGCTGACGGCGTCAATCATGCCGCCCCCGGTCCAGGCGGCGGTGGCTGAAGCCGCCAAGCATCCGGTCCGGCTGGCGGAGCTGCAGCGCAAGGCTGGCGAATATATCGCCAGCCGGCTGCAATGCGAGGCGGCGCTGGTCTCGGCCGGCGCGGCTTCCGCGCTGACCCTTGGCACTGCCGCCTGCATGACCGTGGGCAACCAGAAGAATGTCAGTCTGTTGCCGTTGGAAACGTCCGGGCTGAAGAACGAAGTCATCGTCCAGAAATCGCATCGCTATGGCTACGACCATGCGATCAAGAATTGCGGCGTCCGTTTTGTCGAAGTGGAGACGCCGGATGACTATGAAAAGGCGTTCACCGACCGCACGGTGATGTGCCACTTCTACAATGCCGCCGATGAAGGCCGGATTTCCCGCGAACAATGGGTCGGCGTGGCCCGCCGCCATGGCGTGCCGTGCTTCAATGACGCCGCGGCCGATGTGCCGCCGATCTCCAATTTGTGGAATTACACAAAGATGGGTTTCGACCTGGTGACCTTTTCCGGCGGCAAGGGCATCCGGGGACCGCAAAATGCCGGACTCTTGCTGGGGCGCAAGGATCTGATCGAGGCGGCCGGCTGGAGCAACAGCCCGCATGATGAGACCGTGGGCCGGGGCATGAAGGTCGCCAAGGAACAGATCATCGGCATGGTCGCGGCGGTGGATTGGCTGTTGGCGCAGTCCGACGATGGCATGCAAAAAGAATTTCACCGTCGCGCGGAACGTATCGGCGCTTTGCTGAAAGACATTCCCAGTTTGAAGCATGAGGTTTTTGTTCCGCCGGTCGCCAATGCGGTCCCGCACCTGGTGATCCGCTATGACAGCGGCCGGGTGCGCAAGACTCCGCTGGAAGTGTCACAGATCCTGCGCGAAGGCTCGCCCGCCATTGAATTGAATCCCTCGACGGGGCGAAAGCCCGCCTCTGCGGGCCTGCCGGGCGGCGAAGATACGATTGTGGTTGGGGTCTGGATGCTGCAACCGGGCGAAGATCAGATCGTCGGCCGCCGCCTGCGCGAGGTGTTGTTGAAGGCTTCGACCTGACCGCAAAAACCCAGAACCAGGCAAGAAGTTCCTCCGCCGCAAATTTTGGCAGTTTGGTAATGCTCTGAAACTTGCGCCCGGATCAGCTTGCAGTCCTCCCGTAAGGCCAATAGGCTCTGTTGGTGGCCTTCGGGTTAGGTCGGTATGAAGCGCAGACCGCTTTATAGCCGCGCGGAGCGACGGCGGATTTCTCCGGAAGGCACCCCTTCCTCGTCCTCCGATTCATTTTGGATGGAACAGGACGAAGCGCCATCCCTGGTCGCGCGCCTGTCATCCTGGAGCAAAGAATTTGCCAGGCGACACGAGCGCGCGCTCCCGGCGGCAGCAGCTGGCTTGGCCGTGCTCGTCCTTGTCGGGGGCTGGCAACTGGTTCATCCCGCCCCCAGGGCGCTCACCCAATGGGATATCGACAATGCGGTGAAATATACCCTCTCGCATACCGACGAGCCGCCGGCCGACACCACCATCGCGGCTGCAAAAGTGGGACCATCGGTTGTCCGGGTCGAGGGCTATTTGTCGCCGGAACATGCCGCGGCAGAAGCCAAGGCTGAAAAGGAAGCAGCCAAGAAAGACAAGAGCATCAAGCCCATGCCGCTCAGGTCGCCCGACGGCAAGGAGGACAAGCCCGACGCCACCGGCAGCGGCGTGGTGATCGACGAAAAGGGCGACATCCTGACCAATCTGCATGTCATCCGCTCCACCGACCGCTGGGTGGTGACATTCTGGGATGGCAGCAAATCCGACGCCCAGATCGTCAATATCCAGCCGGAGAATGATCTGGCCGTAATCAAGGCGAAAACCGCGCCCGATGACCTGAAACCGGCCACCTTGGCTTCCACCGGCGGACTTAATCCCGGGGATACCGTGGTCGCGGTGGGCTTTCCCTTCGGGCTGGGACCCTCAGTCTCGGCCGGGGTGATTTCCGGACTGAAACGGGAGTTCGTCGATCCGGACCGCAAGCCGGGCGATGGCGGACGGCTCAGCAACCTCATTCAGTTCGATGCGGCGGCCAATCCCGGCAATTCGGGCGGCCCGCTGGTCAATCGTGACGGCGAAGTGGTCGGCATCGTGACCGCGATCTTCAATCCCACGGGGCAGCATGTCTTTGCCGGCATGGCCTTTGCCGTGCCGATCGAGAATGCGGCCAAGGCCGTGGGAGACAATCCACTTTAGACGGGCCACTTCGAAAGGGGCCGCTTCTCGGCTGCCCGCATCAGGAAAGCCATTCAAGGATTCTGCCAATGACCACCACCGGCGCGCATCCAGGTCTCGAGCATCTGCTATACGAAGTGAAAAAGGTGGTGGTCGGCCAGGACCATTTCCTGGAGCGGGTGCTGGTGGCGCTGCTGGCCGGCGGCCATCTCCTGGTGGAAGGCGTGCCGGGCCTGGCCAAGACCTTGACGGTGTCGACCCTGGCGCGGGCGTTCCAAGGAAGTTTCAAGCGCATCCAGTTCACCCCCGACCTGGTGCCCGCCGACCTCACCGGGACGCGCATCTTCAACCAGAAGAATTCCGAATTCGTCACCATGCTGGGTCCGGTCTTCGCCAATCTGGTGCTGGCCGACGAAATCAACCGAGCGCCGGCCAAGGTGCAAAGCGCGCTGCTGGAGGTGATGCAGGAACGCCAGGTCACCATCGCGGGTGAAACTTTCGCCGTGCCGAAGCCTTTTGTGGTGATGGCGACCCAGAACCCCATCGAGATAGAGGGAACCTATGCCTTGCCGGAAGCGCAGGTCGACCGGTTCATGATGAAAGTGCTGATCGGCTATCCCAGCGAGGAAGAGGAATTCGTCATTGTCCAGCGGGTGACCGGCGAACCGGTCCCGGTGGGCGCGGTGACTTCGACCGAGGCGCTGCTGGAGATGCAAAAGGCGGCGCGCAAGCTTTATGTCGATCCTTCGTTGATGATCTATGCCGTGAAATTGGTCGCCGCCACCCGCTTGCCGGAAAAATGCGGTTTGCCGCAATATCAGCGCTTCATTCAATACGGCGCATCCCCGCGGGCTTCGATCGCCATGATCGAGGCCGGCCGTGCGCTTGCCTTCATACGGGGCCGTGACTATGTGCTGCCCGCCGATGTGGTGGGTGTCGCTGCCGATGTCCTGCGTCACCGGCTGGTGCCGTCCTATGAAGCACTGTCCGAGGGACTGACATCGGACGCGATCGTGAATCAGATCATGCGCGCCGTGCCCCCGCCGGTGCTGGAGACCGTTCGTGCCGCAAGCCACTGACAACATTCTCAGGCGCTTGCAGGTGCCGGTGGTGCGGCGGCTGGAAGGGCTGCTGCAGGGTGACTATCGCAGTCCGTCGCGCGGCGATGGCTTGGACCTGGCCGATTTGCGGGAGTACCAGTTCCATGACGATGTCCGCCGCATCGACTGGAACGCGAGCGCGCGGCTGGGCGAGACCTATGTCCGCGATTATCTGGAGGATCGCGAGATCTCGGTCTGGTTCCTGCTGGATATGAGTCCTTCGATGCGGTTCGAAGGGGTGAGCGTTTCCAAGCATGCGGTATTGGTGGAGTTCACCACCCTTATGTGCCGTTTGCTGCTGGGGCGGGGCAATCGTACCGGCGCGATGATCTTTTCAGGCAGGATCGATCGCCTGATCCCGGCCAATGGCGGCCGGCGGCAGTTGCTGCATATCCTGGGCGAAGTCACCAACCATCGCCCCAGTCCCGGCTCGACCGACCTCAAGCAGGTGCTGAGACAAGCCGCCAGCACCATCCGCCGCCGCTCGCTGGTTTTTGTGGTGTCGGATTTCATCAGCGTGCCGGGCTGGGAGGAGACCCTCACGCCGCTGGCGATGCGACATGATGTGGTTGCGGTCCGGCTGAGCGATCCGCTGGAGGCCCGCTTGCCGGACTTGGGACTGTTGACCTTCCAGGATGCGGAAACCGGCGAACAGCTGTTCGTGGACACCCATGCCCGCAATTTCCGCGCCCGGTTCGCCGCGGCGGCGGATGCGCGGGAAAAAGCGCTGCGCGCCGCCTTTGAAAAATCGGGCGTGGACGTGCTGGAGTTGGCCACCGAAGACGAGGTTATGGACGCGCTGATGCGCTTTGCCGATATGCGCAAGCAGAGTCTGCGCAGGCCGGCATGAAGGCGTTCGATCAAATCCCCTGGTCGCGCCTGGGAGGTTTCATTCCCAGAATCTCCTTCGACACGCCGATCCTGCTATGGCTGCTGCTGCTGGTGCCGCTGATCATCGCCGGCTACATCCTGTTGTTGCTCCGCAAGCGCAAAGGCGCGTTCCGCTATTCCAACCTGGCGCTGGTCAAGCAGGCGGCCCAGGCTTCGACGTGGCGCCGGCATGTGCCGCCGGCGCTGATGCTGGCGGCTTTCACCTTGCTGCTTTTGGCGATGGCGCGTCCGTCGGCGGAAGTCAGCCTGCCGTCGCGCGTGGCAACCGTAATGCTGGTGATGGACGTGTCCGGCAGCATGCGCGCCTCCGACGTCAATCCTTCGCGGATCGCCGCGGCGCAAACCGCCGCCAAGGCCTATATCAAGGACCAGCCGCGCGACGTCCGGATCGGCATCGTCGCCTTTGCCGCCACGGCGCTGCTGGTGCAGACGCCGACCACCGATCATGCCGCGCTGAACTCCGCCATCGACCGGTTCGAGCTGCAGCGCGGCACCGCAGTCGGCAGCGGCATCCTGGTGGCCATGTCGACCTTGTTCCCGCAGGAGAATTTCCCCATCAACCAGTTCAATTCCCAGAATTTCGGCGGCTATGGCCGTTGGGGCAGCTACGATTTCAGCAATCGCTATGGCGGGTCGGCGCTGGGCCAGAACTCCAGCGGTCCGCCCAAGAAGCATGTTCCGGTCGAGCCCGGCTCCTACAAGAACGCCGTGATCATCTTGCTGACGGACGGCCAGACCAATGCCGGCTTTGACCCCCTCGAAGCGGCGCGCACCGCCAGCGAATATGGTCTCAGGGTCTATACCGTCGGCTTCGGCACCGCCCATGGCAACATCGTCGGCTTTGGCGGCTGGTCGATGCGGGCCCAGTTGGACGAAGAATCGCTGAAGAAAATTGCCGACACGACCCGGGCCAAATATTTCCACGCCACGACCGCGGAAGACTTGAAGGCGGTTTATGACGTGCTGTCCCGGCAACTGGTGGTGGAACTGCGCGAAATGGAGATCACCAGTTTCTTTGCCGCCTTGGCTGCGCTGCTGATGCTGACGGCTGCCGGCCTTTCGCTTACCTGGTTCCATCGCGTTTTTTGACGGTTAA
>DATBCP010000173.1:0-6276 GCA_036270435.1 Rhizomicrobium sp.
CTTGCATGCATTTGGGAGGTAAGCATGAGGCTTACTTTGGCCAGCAGCGCGTTGCTTTTGCTTGTCTGCCCTGCCCCGGTGCTGGCTCAGAACGGGGCCCCGGCGGCCGGTTCACCGGTTGCGTTTGCGCCGGTGACGCCCATCCCCGTGCAGAGCGCGAGCGGTCGATTCAGTTCGCTCTATCCGTCTAACCAGCTCAACTGCCCGTACAATAAAGTGACCGGCCGTGTCGTCTCGCCCCGTTTGATCATGGTGAAGGACATGAACTGCGGCCGGCCGGGACACGATAACGTGCTGGTGAATGTCGAACTCAGCAATCCCGCCGATGCCGTACAAATGGTCCCTGGAAGGCGTGTTGCCGTGACGGCCAGGTTCAAAAGCGCGGAGGAGGATCGCGATCCTCTGTTTTTCGCCGAATTCCTGATCGCGGAGAATGCCGTTGTGTCAAGCGATCCGCGCGATCGTTCCGCTCCAACGGCCCCGGCCTTTACCAGCTACATGCTGTGCCAGGCGCCAGAGTTGGACGCGCTCGCCAGCAAGCTTGGCAAGGATCTTTGTGTGCAGAGCACACTTGTTTCAAATCTCACCGCGGTAGGTCCGGCGCTGGAGAAGGCCGCCCGCGTGCCAGCGAAGGCGTCGCCGACAGATACCGTGCCGGGCGATCCCAATTCGATTTCCTGCCGTTTTGACCCTGGGCTTTCCGATCGACTCCTGCCGGCCATAGCCTGTGCCCGCAACAGCTATTGGGCCTGGTACAAGGAGAAATGGGGCGCGCCCTGGTCCCAGACACCGGCCCCGCCATGATCTCCCTAAGCACCCCATTGTCGGAATTTCCGCGCAAGGTTCTGCCGGTCCGCGCCGATCCGTCCAGCCGCGTGACCGCAGGCGTGCTGACGGCGGTTCTTTACGGTCTTTTCGTTTTGTTTGCCTGGTGGTCTTCGGCGCACAGAACAGCACCCGCAAAAGCCGAAATCACCGCCACGCTTTTGCGGGATATGCCGAAGAAACGGGTCAATGAACCACTTCCCTTTATTGCCCGTCTGATCCAGCCCCATGCCGAGAAACCCGCGATGCCGGTCTTTACTGTTGCAACCGGGGCGCCGCCACAGGCGCCCGCGCCGCTTCCGGCGTCGGCAGCCAAAACATCGCCAATGCTGGGCGGCACCGCCGGCACAGGCCCGATGGGCCAGGCAGCTTCCGGCAACGGCACCGGCGGCAATGGCGGCGCGTTGGGAGGCTGCCTTGATCCGGTCTGGATGCATGCGGTAACCGAACGGGTGCGCCAGTATTTCTATTATCCGGGTCCGGAGCTGGCTTCGCGCACCACCGGAGTGGTGGCAGTACATTTCGCGGTGCGCCGCAATGGCCAGATAGACCGGCTGGAGATCAGCAAGTCGTCCGGCGATAAGGGGCTCGATGAGGCCGCCACCGACATCATGCGCAAGGCCCAGCCTTTACCGCCAATTCCGGATCGGATGCATGTCGACCGGATTGATGGCGAGCTGCCGGTGAACTTCGGGGTGCGGAGCTTCAAGGGCAACACAACCGCAGGCAATTGCTGAATCTGAGCGCGCCGCCGCTCACGCCGTGATTCACACGAAGCTGGCCTTGACCGTCGTCTTGTTGATATCCGACAGCTTGGCGCATCCGCACGCCGCGGCGGCCTGGACGAGTTCCTGTTGCAGTATCTCGATCACGCGCTGGGCCCCGGCAGTGCCGAAAGCCGCAAGGCCCCAGCGTGCCGTCCGTCCGATCTGGACGCCGTTGGCCCCCAATGCCAGCGCCTTGAAGATGTCGGCGCCGCGACGGATGCCACTATCGAACAGGACGGGAAGCCGGCCGTTCACGGCAGCCACGATCTCCGGCAGGACTTCCAGCGACGACGGACCATAGTCCATCGAGCGCCCGCCGTGATTTGACACGGTGATCCCATCCGCACCGTGCTCGATCGCCATCCTGGCGTCTTCCGGATCCAGAATTCCTTTGATCAGCAACTTGCCTTTGACCATTTTCCGCAATGCGTCGATGTATTGCCACGAATACCATAGGCGCCGGCCGCTGACCCGGTACCGTGTCGAACCGGTGACCGGCGGACCTCCGGCAGCAGCCCGCCCGGCCGCGGCGGCCGCGGCTGCAGCGGCGGCATTGCCACCTCCGCCACCTGCAGCAGCCGCGCCACCAACGCGCCCGCCAAAATGACGGTCTATCTCGTCACGTTCGTAATAAGACGCCTGCTGGTCGACGGTGACCATGATGTTGGTCAAGCCGAGAGTCTCGTAGTTGTCCATTGCGCGCTGGGTGATGGTGAGATCCTCTATCGGATAAAATTGCTCCCACAGCGTGCCTCCGGGCGCGGAGGTTACGACCCGGGCCACCGGGATGGTGCTGCCCGACGCTATGATCATCAGTGTATTCGAGGCCGCGGTCGCCCCCCGGAACATCCCGATCTCGCCATCCGGATGCAGGGCTCCTTGACCGGTCGACGGCCCGACGATGATCGGGAATTTCAACTTCACACCCAGCAACTCGGACGAAAGGTCGACTTGCGAGGCGGGGATGGCCGGGCCTCTCGGCACGATGTTGACCCAATCAAACGCCTGGCGATTGCGCCGGAGTGTGAACTCCGACCCGTCGCCATGCGCCGTATAGTCATAGGTCTTCACCGGCACATTGCCGAAGAAGACGGGTTCGAAATCGAAGGCCGTCTGCATTTCGGCCAGGCTCAACGCCCGGCGAACCTCGCTCAGGGGTCTCGGGTCGGTCTGTGCCACAGCGGCTGCAATGGGCGAAGCCGCCATCAGCCCCGCTAGGCGCGTCAACGCCGTGCGCCGGGACGGATTGGTTAGCCAGGATCTCTCGATTTTAGCCATGGTTGTTGCTCACCCGGGAAGCGTGGCATTGCTGCAAGAATTCAGACCGTCAATGGGCGTATCCTATCACAGCTCGATCTGATCCCCTGTCAGTGCCTGAGCCCCGGCAAAGGAAGCCAGGCAGAGCGGTCCATCTGGTTCGAGGTGAGCCAGAGATTGCCGCCCACGATCTGAGCGGTGGAAACGCCGCCGAACTCTGCAATGGCGGGGCCATAGGCCACGACACGGTATGTCGCGGTTGCAGGATCGATCCGGGCCACGACCCAGCCGCGGTGACAGTTGGAATCGAGCTTGTTCTCAACCATCTCCTTGCGCGTGCCGTTGCAGGCCGGTTCATCCTCCATCACGCCTGCCGTGAGCAGCTGGTCGCCGCTCCAGTGGATATTGTCGACATTGAACCACTTCAATTCCACCCGGCGAACCGGCTTGGCGGTATTGGCCAGGGAAATGATCTCGACGGATTGCGTACCGGAGACGGCCTCATAGATCTCCTTTTCATCCTGGGAGATGTCGACGCCATTGTTGCCCGCGAACTCGGTGCCCGGCAGAAGGCGCCAGGTCTTGTCGCTGGGCTTCCATTGATAAAGACCGCCGGTGATTTTGCCCAAGAAATAGTCCGCCTGTTTGGCACCGTTCTTCAGCTGCACACTGTTGTAGATAGTGCCGTCCATGGCGGCGGTGACACCGTTGCCCCGAAGATTGTCGGGCACCTGGACACACCCCTTCCAATGCAGTTCCGGCGATGTGCCCCGCGCGTCCAGAGCGAAAACCTGGATGCTTTCAAACGGGAAACCATGAGTCACGGTGTAGTAGGCGAAAAGCCCCGGCGTGGCGGTGGGCCGGATCGCGACGCCATGGGCGCTAAGCCGCTTGGCATCCGGCATGGCCGGGCAATCGGGATAGGTTTTCAGGTCGGGCCTGGCCTGGCTGAGATCGAGTTGCCGATAGGCCTTGGTTTGGGTGTCGATCAAACCCCAGCCACCCTTGGCGACCGAGCCGCCGGTGATGATGTATTTGGTGTTGGGAATCCAGACAAAATCTTCCGGGCTGCCCAGGTTGCAGACGTAATTCAGGCCCATGGCAGATATGCACGGCATCGGCGCCGGTTGGGAGCCTTGCGTCCAACCCGGTACGGTGCCGGCGATCAGTGCGACGGCAGCGGCGATGAAATAATGCTTCATGTGTCTCAACCTCCGGGTTTTATGCCCGCCTTCCTGCGATCCCGATTCTGCCCGTCTCGTCACGGCCTGAGGCGATAGGCAATGAGGCTGTCGTCCGTTCCGGTGCCGAAGGAGGCCTGGCCTCCCGCCGCGATCAGGACATACTGCTTGCCATCGCGGCCCTGATACGTCATCGGGGTGGCATGGCCACCAGCGGGAAGCTGAATTTCCCACAGCACTTTGCCGGTTGCTTCGTCCACGGCACGGAAATATTTGTCCTGGGTCGCGGCGATGAAGATCACGCCGCCCTGCGTGACAATGGAACCGCCGATATTGGGCGTGCCCAGCCGGAACGGCAAACCCAGCGCGAGTCCCCATGGTCCGCTGTTGGCGGCGTTGCCCAAGGGGTTCTGCCAGATGACCTTGCCCGTGCGCAGATCGACGGCCGCGAGATAGCCATAAGGCGGCCGCTGGCAGGGAATGCCCAGCGATGTGCGGAAGCCGTCAAAGTGCAAGCCATAGGGCGTGCCTTCCATGGCGGCGCCGCGATAGGGCGGCCGCGGCGCACCCTTGGCTCTCGGATCGCGGCTGGTGAACAGATGCTCGCGGTCAGCCTGATCGCGCGAGATGAGTTCATCCCAATCCGCCATCAGGTTGGAATTGACCACCAGGATGTTGCGGCCCTCGTCCATCGAGACGCTGCCCCAATCGATGCCGCCCAACTCGCCCGGCGTGCGCACCGACGATCCAAACCGCAGCGGCGTGTACATGCCGTGATAGACGGCCTGGCGGAATTTGATGCGGCAATACAGCTGGTCGAAAGGCGTGATGCCCCACATATCGGCTTCCGTGAGGGTTGGACCCGAGAAATCCGGCATGCCCGTGGAATAAGGTTGGGTTGGCGATGCCCGCTCACCCGGAATGCTGGAGGCGGGGACGGGCTTTTCTTCCACCTTGGTCAGCGGCTTGCCGGTGCGACGGTCCAGCACAAAAATCTGTCCGGTCTTTGTAGGTTGAATCAACGCGGCCACCTTGCCGTTGGCTGTGGGGAAATCGGCCAGCACCGGCTGCGCCGCCAGGTCATAGTCCCACAAATCGTGATGCACGGCCTGAAACACCCAACGCACCTGACCGGTATCCGCATCCAGTGCCACCACCGCTGTCGAGAAGCGGTCGGTCTCGGGCGTGCGCTGATTGCCCCAATAATCGGGGCTGCCATTGCCCATCGGCACATAGACCAGACCCAGCGCTTCGTCGCCGCTGAAGGCCGTCCAGCTGTTGGGCGTGGAAAGCGTGTAGGTCGCGCCGGGCGCAGGCGCATTGTGATTATCGGGCTTGCCGGGATCAAAGGCCCATTTCAACTGGCCGGTGACCGCGTCATAGCCGCGGATGACGCCGGGCGGCACGCGGGTGGAGAAATTGTCCACGATGAAGCTGCCGATCACCGCGGTGCCATGCACGATGGCGGGCGGCGAAGTGGGATTGATCCAACCGCGGGTGGCAGGCTCCAGCCCCTCGCCTTCCGACAGGTCCACCGCGCCGTCCTTGCCGAAGCCGTGACAGGTCTGCCCCGTCTTGGCGTCCACCGCGATAAGCTTGTTGTCCACCGTGCCCACCAGAAGCCGGGTGGCGCATTCGGCGGTCCCTTGCGGCGCCCTGAAGTAACTCACACCCCGGCAGACTCCGCGCCCTCCGGCATCGGCGTCGATCGCGGTGTCGTGACGCCAGATCTCCTTGCCGGTGACCGGGTCCACCGCGAACATCGCACTATGGGCGTTACAGCCATAGAGCATCCCATCCACCATCAGCGGCGTCAGCTCAAGCTGGTGCGCGGAATGCTTGTCAGGGCCGAAAAGCCCGGTGTGATAGACCCAGGCCTGTTCCAGCTTGGCGGCGTTGGCGGGGGTGATCTGGCCCAGGGGCGAATAGCGCGTTCCACCTTCGGAATTGCCGTAATGGCTCCAGTCGCCGGCTGTGGAAGCGGGTGCCCGCAGGGACTGGGATTGCTCCTGAGCCGACGCCGCGCGATTGAAGGTCGCGAAAGCCACGGCACCGGAAACGCCCAGGACCGGCAACAACAACGCCGCCAAGGTGGCCGGCCGGATCGCGCTCCGCGTCGCCACCAGCCAAAGCCCGCCAGCGAAAAGATAGACCAGGCGCGGCATCAGCGCCCAGCCATCCAGCCCCACTTCCCATACCGACCAAACCAGGGTGCCCAGGAAGGTCAGCCAGTACAGCGTGGTCGC
>DATBCP010000174.1:0-3725 GCA_036270435.1 Rhizomicrobium sp.
GGAAGCCCTGATCGCCCAGATCAGGACGGATGCCGCCAAGGCCAGGGAAATCCTGGCAAAAACGGCTTAGCTGGACGCCCCCGGGGGGCCCCTGTTAGAAGCGGCTCCTCAAATCAGACTTAGGCAATGGCCGACAAACCCGAAACTCCCGACTACCGGGCGACCCTGTTCCTGCCCGCCACCGATTTTCCCATGAAGGCGGGCCTGCCCGAGGCCGAGCCCAAATGGCTGGCGCGCTGGGCGGAAATGGACCTTTACGGACGCTTGCGAGCGAAGGCCAAGGGCCGCCCCCTGTTCATCCTGCATGACGGCCCGATCTATGCGAATGGCGACATCCATTCCGGCACCGGCCTTAATCACATCCTCAAGGATTTTGTGGTGCGCAGCCAGGGCATGCTGGGCAAGGACGCGCCCTATGTGCCCGGCTGGGACTGTCATGGCCTGCCCATCGAATGGAAGGTGGAAGAGAAATTCCGCGAAGAGGGCAAGGCCAAGGACGAGATCCCCAAGGACGTGCTGCGCCGGGAATGCCGCAGCTTCGCCGCCCATTGGTTGAATGTGCAGCGCGCGCAGATCCAGCGCCTGGGCCAGATCGGCGATTTCGAGCATCCCTACACCACTATGGCCTTCAAGGCGGAAGCGATGATCGCGCGCGAGGCGATGAAGTTCGTGGAGAATGGATTGCTCTATCGCGGCTTCCGTCCGGTGATGTGGTCGCCGGTGGAAAGGACGGCCCTGGCCGATGCCGAGGTCGAATATCATGAAAAGACCTCTCCGACGATCTATGTCCGCTTTCCGCTGCTGAAAGCGCCAGCTAGCTTCGGTGAGTTGGCGCATACCTTCATCGTGATCTGGACGACCACGCCCTGGACTATTCCCGGCAACCGCGCCATCGCCTTTTCGCCGGAGATTTCCTACGGCCTGTACCAGGTGGCCGACGCCACCGACGGCAGCCTCGCCCGGCGCAGCGAGCAGTTGCTGCTGGCCGATACCTTGGCCGAGCAGGTGGCCAAGCATGCCAAGATGATGCTGTCGCGAGTGCGCACCGTGACAGCGGAGGAACTCAAAGCCCTGGTGGTGGCGCATCCGCTGCGCAGCTTGGGATATGGTTTCGAAGTGCCGGTGTTGCCGGCGGGTTTCGTCACCGCCGACACCGGCACCGGCTTTGTCCATAACGCCCCCGGTCATGGCGAGGACGATTTCGAGTTGATGGTGGGGCTGGACCGCGACTATCCCGCCAAGAATCCGGATGCCTTTGGTTTGGTCCTGCCGGATGGATGTTATGCCGAAAGCGTTCCGGCTTTTGCCGGCAAGCGCATCCTCACGCCGGAAGGCAAGGACGGCGATGCCAATGGTGCTGTGATCAAGGAGTTGATCGCCCATGGCAAGCTGTTGGCTAAGGGCAGCCTGCGCCATTCCTATCCGCACAGCTGGCGTTCCAAGGCGCCGGTGATTTTCCGGGCCACGCCGCAATGGTTTGTTGCCATTGACAAACCGTTTATGAACGGCAAGACCTTGCGCCAGCTTGCGATGGCGGCGATCGGCGAGACCAAATGGTATCCGGCGCGGGGGCAGAACCGCATCGGCGCGATGTTGGAGAGCAGGCCCGATTGGGTTCTCTCGCGTCAGCGCGCCTGGGGCGTGCCGCTGGCGATCTTTGTCGAAAAGAAAAGCGGCCAGGTGCTGAACGATGCGGCCGTATTCCGCCGCATCGAGGAAGCCTTCGAGGCCGAAGGCGCCGACGCCTGGTTCACCTCGCCGGCATCGCGCTTCCTGGGTGAGGGGCGCAACGCGGGCGATTTCGAACAGGTCGGCGACATTCTGGATGTCTGGTTCGATTCCGGATCGACCCATGCCTTTGTCGTGGAGAATCCCATCGACCCAAACTGGCCGAAAGCCGAGCGGGCCGACCTCTATCTCGAAGGTTCGGATCAGCATCGCGGCTGGTTCCAATCCTCGCTGCTGGAAAGTGTGGGCACGCGCGGGCATGCGCCCTATCGTGGCGTCTTGACCCACGGCTTTGTGCTGGACGAGCAGGGCCGCAAGATGTCCAAGTCATTGGGCAATACCTTGGCGCCGCAGGTGATCGCCGAGAAGCATGGCGCCGAAATTCTGCGTCTGTGGGCGGCGTCTTCGGATTTCACGGAGGACCTGCGCATCGGCCAGGACATCATCAAGGCCAATGTCGAGGCCTATCGCCGCCTGCGCAACACCATCCGCTTCATGCTGGCCAACCTTTCCGGCTTCAGCGAGAAGGAACGCATCGCGCATGCGCGCATGCCGGAACTGGAGCGCTTCATGCTGGCGCGCCTGGCCGAGCTGGACGGCATCGTGCGTCAGGCCTACGAGAATTTCGATTACGGGCTGGTCAACTCCACCCTGTTCAATTTCTGCACCAACGACCTGTCGGCCTTCTATTTCGACATCCGCAAGGATGCGCTCTATTGCGATCCCGTGGACAGCGACCGCAGGCGCGCCACCCGCAGTGTCACCGACGAAATTTTCCGCCGTATCGTCACCTGGTTCGCTCCCATCCTCTGTTTCACCATGGAAGAGGCCTGGACAACCCGCTTCGGCATGGCGGAGAGCGTGCATCTCCACGATTTCCTCCCCACGCCTTCGGAATGGCCGAACGCCGATTTGATCCGCAAATGGTCGCGCGTCCGCGATCTGCGCCGGCTGGTCACCGGGGCGCTGGAATTGGCGCGTGCCGACAAGGTGATCGGCTCCAGCCTGGAAGCGGCGCCGGTCCTGGGCGTGTCCGATCCAGCCGACAAGGTGTTGTTCGACACCATCGACCTGGCAGAAATCGCCATCACGTCGGTGGCGTCGGTCGCGTTGGTGGACGGTTTTGATGGCTTTTACACCCTGCCGGACATCAAGGGCGCGGGCGCGAGATTCGTCAAAGCCCCCGGTGGCAAATGTGCTCGCTGCTGGCGTGTGCTGGAAGAAACCCATGCCGACACGCATCTGTGTAATCGCTGCACCGACGCCGTCGGCGCGCTGGAGCCGGCATGAGCCGTCTTGAGCCGCGTGAGGTGGGCCTGATCGCAGCCGCGCTCGCCTTGGTCGCCGACCAGGGTTCCAAGCTGGTCATGCTCTATGGCGCCGGATTCGCCCATTTTGGGCCGGGCATGGCGGTGCCGGTCCTGCCTTTCTTCAACCTGGTGATGGTGTGGAACCCGGGCATCTCCTATGGGCTTTTTCCCGCCAGCGGCCGGCTGGGGACCATCGCCCTGGTGGTGATTTCGATCCTGGTGGTGGGTTTTTTGGTTTGGTGGCTGTGGCGTTCCACCAGTCCGTGGCTGACGGCTGGTTTCGGCCTGATTGTCGGCGGTGCCCTGGGCAATGTGATCGACCGCCTCGTGTACGGAAAAGTCGCCGATTTTTTTCACTTTTACGGCTTCGGCTATGACTGGTATATTTTCAACATAGCCGACGTGGCCATTACGCTGGGGGCTATTGCGATCATTTACGATGTGCTCCAGCCCGAACACCCGCCAACGTCAAGCGAGGTCTGAGATGAAGTTCCTGCATGCCGCCCTGGCTTTGTGCCTTTGCGCAAGTCTGTTGAGCGGTTGCGACTCGCTGCGCAATGCCGCGGGGCTGACCAAGAAATCGCCCGACGAGTTCGCCGTCACCACCAAGGCGCCACTGGTCATTCCCCCCGACTTCAACCTGCGTCCACCCTTGCCCGGCGCGCCGCCGTCCAACACCCGCGATCC
>DATBCP010000175.1:0-7164 GCA_036270435.1 Rhizomicrobium sp.
CATAACAGATGCCGAGCACCGGCACGCCCATGGAGAACACCGCTTCCGGGGCGCGCGGCGCGTCCTTTTCATAAACCGAAGCAGGGCCGCCCGAGAGGATGATGGCGCGTGGTTTCTTCGCCAACGCCTCGTCCGCCTTATTGTAGGGCACGATTTCGCAATAGATGCCGGCTTCGCGGACGCGTCGCGCGATCAGCTGGGTGACCTGGCTGCCGAAATCCAGAACCAGAACGCTCATCGGGCGGCGTTCACCGTAGAACCGTGATCGAGTGCCGACAGGGCCTTGAGCGCATCGGGCTCGGCAGGATCGATGCCCAGCGCCGCGTCATAGAAGCCACGGGCAAAGTCGGCCTGACCTGCTTCGGCATAGATATCGCCCAGAGCCACATAGGAACCGGGCCGGGCCGGATCGGCGACGATGGCGGACTGCGCCAGGCGCAGCGCCAGTTCCGTCTCGCCGCGGCCGGATGCGGCATGGGCCTGGGCCAGAAGCGATTCCACGGTGACAGGTGCCTCGACCTTGGGTTTGGCAGGCGCGGCCAAGGCCGGACTTGGTGCCAGCAACAAGAGAAGGGGAATCGTGCGGAAATTCATGGCGGAACCATACGGCATTTTGGCCCCGCCGAGCCATGCGCCAAAGTAACCTCAGCTGCGGCTAAAACCGGCGCAATAAAAGCCATCCGTGCCGGTCCGCCGGGGACTGGCGCGAAAATCCACCTTCAGGCCCGACAGTGCCTCTTGGGGCCAGTTCTGCGCCAAATTCAAGGACATGAAACCGGGGGTGCGGGCAAGGAAAGCCATCCCCCGGTCCTGGTTCTCCCGGGGAAGGATGGAACAGGTGGCATAGATCAGCCGCCCGCCGGGCTTCACCAGACCCGCGGCCTGGTCCAGCAGCCGGTCCTGCAGGGCGGTCAGTTCCACCAGCCAGGCCGGGGTCAGCCGCCAGCGCAATTCCGGCTGGCGGCGCCAAGTGCCGGTGCCGCTACAGGGCGCGTCCAGGAAAACCAGGTCGAAGAGGCCGGACGGCTGGGCATGCTCCAAGGGCAAGGTCTTGATGATGGCGGCGCCGGCGCGAGACGCGCGCTTTTCCAAAGCGAACAACGCTTCCCCGCGCAGATCGCAAGCGACGATCTCGCCCTGATTCCGCATCGCCGCCGCCAGGGAAAGGCTCTTGCCGCCTGCCCCCGCAGCCAAGTCCAGCACACGCATGCCCGGCTTCGCCGCCGCCAATTCGGCTGCCAGTTGGGCGGCTTCATCCTGGAATTCGAAGGCGCCGGACTCAAACAACACCGATTGGGAAAGATTGGCGGCATCGCCGCCGATACGGATGCCGTGCGGCGCATAAGGCGTGATGGTTGCGGCAAGACCCTCAGTGGCCAAAGCTGAGAGTACCGCCTCGCGATTGGTCTTGAGGCTGTTGACGCGGATGTCGGTGGGGGCGCGGGTGATGAACGCCATCATCTCTTCCAGCAGGCGATCGCCATAGGCGCGGGTCAACTCCGCCTCCAGCCATTGCGGATATTCGCCTCGCACCCAATCAGGTTCCGGCAGAGGTGAGGCGGCTATGGCGGCATGCTCTTGCTGGCTCAACGGCGCAGGGCCATAACCACCGCCGAACAAAATGCCGAGGTCCGCGCCCTCCTCCAGCAGCGCGGCAATCGCCAGCGCGCGTGGACTATCGTTTCGCATACGATGCGCCAGATGGGCGCGGCGGCGGGTGATGGCAAAGACACGCTCCGCGATGGCGCGGCGATCCTTGGATCCCGCAAAGCGCCGGACGCGAAACCAGCTCTTGAGAAAACGGTCAAAAGGCTGTGTCGTCTGTTCCAGCGCTTCCAGAATCTCGATGGCCATTTGCAGGCGGGCGGCCGGAGTCATTGCAAAGACCAGTCATTTCTCATGAGAAATCAGTAGGTTGAACCGGAAACACGGCGTTAGGATCGCCCTTATAAAGTGATCTTCCATCTGAAAGCCAATTCGCGTGCCCCGCACCCTGTCCCCAGCCCTGAGCTTTGCCCTGATCGCCGGCTTGGCGGGTTTTGCGCTGGCGGCTTTTTCGCCCGGCGTGCTGAACGACGGCGACACCTATTGGCATATCCGCGCCGGCGAATGGATGGTGGCCCATCATGCGGTGCTGCGCTTCGACATCTTCTCCTACACCATGCCGGGGGCGCCTTGGCACACCCAGGAATGGCTGGCCGAGATCCTGATGGCGCTCGCCTGGATCGCGGGAGGATGGGCTGGCATCCATCTTCTGTTCGCGGTCTGCACCGGGCTGACGGCGGCCATGGTTGGCTTCTTTGTGCGCAAACGCCTCGACATGATACCCGCGCTGCTGACCGTGGTGCTGGGGCTCTGCTGTGTCAGTGCCAGCCTGCTGGCGCGACCCCATATGCTGACTTTGCCGCTGCTGGCGGTATGGACATGCGGGTTGGTGGCGGCGCGCGAACAGAATAGGACGCCCTCCTTCTGGCTGATCCTGGTGATGCCGCTTTGGGCCAATCTGCATGGCAGCTTCGCCTTCGGCCTGGCGCTGGCCGGCGCACTGACGGTCGAAGCGGTGGTTGAGGCCGAGGATCGCAACAAAGCGGCCGTGTCTTGGGTCCCGTTCCTGTTGGGAGCGGCGGTTTCGGCCATGGCGACACCCTTCGGGTTCCGGACCTTGCTCTTTCCGTTTCAGCTGTCGGCGATGCAAGGCCTGAACTATATCGGAGAATGGCAGGCCAGCGATCTTTCGAATCTTTCCCCTCTTTTGCTCGCGCTTCTGGCCAGCCTTTTCGTGCTGGGCAGCGGCAAGGTGAAAATACCCCCCGTCCGGCTTTTGCTTTTTGTCGGACTGGTATGGCTGGCGTTGGCGCACGGACGGCACCAGATGCTGCTGGGCGTCACCGCGCCCATCCTGCTCGCGCCCTTCCTGGCCAGAACATGGCCCGCAAAAAGCGAGGCGCATTCGCCGCTGTTCGCTGCGCTTGCCGCGCTTGGCCTGGCGATACTGATCGCCGTGCGGTTCATGGTTCCGGTCGTGCGCGGCGACGATCCGAGGTCGCCGGTCACCGCCTTGGCGCATTTGCCGCCGGGCCTGCGTGAGACGCGGGTGCTGAACGACTATAGCTTCAGCGGCTATCTCATCTGGACCGGAATCAAAGTCCATATCGACAGCCGGGCGGATTTTTATGGCGACAGTTTCGTGAAGGACTATGCCGCCATCACTTCGGGAGACAGGGACGCCTTGGCCGCCAACCTTATCCGCTATCAACCACGCTGGACGATCTTTGCGCGCGATAGCGCGATGGCCAAGCTTATGGACACTGTGCCGGGATGGCGGCGTGTCTATTCGGACAAGCTTGCAGTGATCCACGTCCACGATTAGCGTGACGCGGCACACCAGAAAAGATCCGCAAATGAGCGACGACACCAGCGCCCGCGTGAAGCTGCGCGAGACGAAAATCCTTTCCGACCAGTATTACACGCTGCGCCTGGCCAGCTTCGATTTCCAACGCCGCGATGGAGCGTGGCAGCATCAGCGGCGGGAAAGCTACGACATCGGCGACGCCGCCGCGGTGCTGCCCCTGGACCGGGCGCATGGCACGGTGCTGCTGATCAAGCAATTCCGCTGGCCTGTGTTTGAATGGGGTTACAAGCAATTGCTGATCGAGGTGATCGCCGGAAAGCTGGATGGCGACACACCGCCCGACTGCATCAAAAAGGAAGCCATGGAGGAAGCCGGCGTCACACTCGCCAACCCCCGTCTGGTCACCCATTGCTTTGTCAGCCCCGGCGCGGTGAAAGAACGCGTATCCCTGTTTTTGGCGGACTACGATTCCACAGCGGCCCGCGCCAAGGGCGGCGGCCATGAACATGAGGGCGAAGACATAGAAGTACTGGAGCTGCTGCTCGACGATGCACTGGCGATGATCGCGCACGGCGAGATCGTGGATATGAAGACGGTGCTGTTGCTGCAGGCAGCCAAGTTGGGCCGCTAATCTGAGCGGCGCTTACTCTCCACCCGGGTGATAGTTCGGAGCCTCGCGCGTGACGGTGACGTCATGCACATGGCTTTCGCGCAAGCCAGAGCCAGTGATGCGCACGAATTGCGCTCTCTTATGAAACTCCTCGATGGTGCTGCAGCCGGTATAGCCCATCGCGGCCCGCAGGCCACCGATGATCTGATGCACCACGCCCGCCACCGGACCTTTGTAAGGCACCTGGCCTTCGACGCCTTCCGGCACCAGCTTCAGCGCGTCGCGCACTTCTGCCTGGAAATAGCGGTCGGCCGAACCGCGCGCCATGGCACCCACGCTGCCCATGCCGCGATAGCCTTTGTAGGAACGGCCCTGATAGAGGAACACCTCGCCCGGCGATTCTTCCGTGCCCGCCAACAGCGAGCCCACCATGGCGACATCGGCGCCCGCCGCCAGCGCCTTGGCCAGGTCGCCGGAATATTTGATGCCGCCATCGCCGATCACCGGCACGCCCGCATCGCGGGCCACGCTCACCGCGTCCATGATCGCCGTCAATTGCGGCACGCCAACGCCCGCCACGATGCGGGTGGTGCAGATCGAACCCGGGCCGATGCCCACCTTCACCGCGTCGGCACCGGCATCGATCAGCGCTTTGGCCGCGTCCGCGGTGGCGATGTTGCCGCCCGCCACCTGGACATAGTTGCTGGCTTTCTTGATACGCTTAATGGCGTCGATCACGCCCTTGGAATGGCCATGGGCGGTATCCACCACGATCACATCGCATTCGGCCTCGATCAGCGCCATGGCGCGGGCATAACCATCCTCACCCACGCCGGTGGCGGCGGCCACGCGCAACCGGCCGCGCTCATCCTTGCAGCTGTTGGGATATTTTTCCGCCTTCTCGATGTCCTTGACGGTGATCAGACCGACGCAGCGATAGGCGTCGTCCACCACCAGGATCTTTTCGATGCGGTGCTGGTGCAAAAGCCGCTTGGCTTCCTCGGGCTTCACGCCTTCGCGCACGGTGACCAATTTGTCTTTGGTCATCAGTTCCGACACTTTCTGGCGCGGATCGGCGGCAAAACGTACGTCGCGGTTGGTGAGGATGCCGACCAGTTTCCCTGCGCCTTTGGCATCCACGCCGTCCACCACCGGCACGCCGGAGATGCGATGCCGCTGCATCAAGGCCAACGCATCGGCCAAGGTGGCGCCGGGCCCGATGGTCACGGGATTGACCACCATGCCGCTCTCATAGCGCTTCACGCGCCGCACATGTTCGGCCTGTTCCTCGATGCCCAGATTCTTGTGAATCACGCCCATGCCGCCGGCTTGCGCCATGGCGATGGCAAGACCGGCTTCGGTGACGGTGTCCATGGCGGCGGACACCAGCGGAATGCCAAGCTCCACCGTCTTGGTGAGGCGGGTGCGGGTATCGACCTGACCGGGAAGGACTTCGGAAGCGCCGGGCACCAGCAACACGTCGTCGAAGGTCAAGGCTTCGCGGATGGCCCTGTCTTCGGTCGGCGTTCTGGTCATAGGGGAGCGCGCTCCATATGGAGCGCCGAGCCTGTATCAGTGCCCCCTCTTTTGCGCAAGAGGTTCCCTGGCGCCTTACTTAAGCCATTGTAATTTATTGACTTATTCCTTTTGAGGGGAACCGGGGACCCCGCCTCAGCGTTGTATTGCGCGACCGGCGATCCAGCCGAGTCCTCATATTTTCCCAAAGGAGCAAAGTCATGAAAACATTCGGTTTGATGCTAGGCGCGGCAGTGACCGCAGCCGGCCTTGCCATTGTTTCGAGTGCCAGCGCGGCGCCCGCCGGCGTGAAGGTCGGAACCTTGAACTGCAATGTCGCCGGCGGCATGGGTTTTGTGTTCGGCTCGACCAAGGATTTGGCCTGTTCGTATGAACCGACCAAGGCGCCCGCCGAACATTATGCCGGCACGATTTCCAAATGGGGCGTGGATGTCGGCTATACCGGCAAGGGCAAGCTGGTCTGGGCGGTGTTCGCGCCGACTTCGGATGTGCGCCCGGGCGCCATTGAGGGCGAGTATGCCGGCGCCAGCGCGCAGGCCAACGTCGGCGTGGGGTTGGGCGCCAATGTGCTGATCGGCGGACTGGACAAGTCCATCGCGCTGCAGCCCGTCAGCGTGGAAGGCTCGACGGGATTGAATGTGGCGGCCGGTATCGGCTCGATCAGCCTGAAGCATGTCCGCGGATAAATCGCGCGGGTCATTCTGAGATAAGCAAGGGCCCCGGCCACCCGACCGGGGCCTTTGTCATGTTCTAATGGACGGTGATTGTGGCCTTCATCTTGGGATGGATGGAGCAGATATATTTGTAGACGCCGGGGGTCGCGAAGGTGAAGCGGAAGCTGTCATTCTGATCCAGGGCCGGCGAGCGGAACAACCCATCCGTGCTGGCGATGGTGTGCGGCTCCCCATCCAGATTCTTCCACACCACGGTGGTGCCGGTGGTGATGTTCAATTCCATCGGCGCATAGTCGAAATTCTTGATGGTGACCGCGACGTCTTCGGCATTGGCGGGGTGCAACCCGATCGAAGACGCCACCAGCAGCGCAAAAACGACCAATTTGGAATTCATGACGATCTCCGGTTCAGGCCAAGCTGGTGTCGGAAAGCGCGATATGGCGCCGCTTGTTCGCCACCGCCATGGTCACGCCCAGCATGCCCGGCAGTTGGGCCGGCGGCACCAGCAATGGGCCCGGTCCCGGTGCGCTACCGGCGGCCGGCTGGGGATAGGCCGTCGAGCGGGCGGTGTGGAACAGGATATTGCCTTCCACCTTTTGCACGATCTGGTGGATATGGCCGTTGAGCACCGTGACCGAGCCAAAGCGGCGCAGCAGGGACGCGATCTCCTCGCCCTCTCCCGTGCCCCAGCCCCAGGGCTCATAGATGGTCCATAGCGGCATGTGCGCGAAGACCACGACCGGCTGGCTGGCGGAACGTCCGGACAAATCGTCCTTCAGCCAGGCCATCTGGTCCGGGCCCAGCGCGCCCAGGCCATTGGGCTTGAAGTTCATCACATTGACCAAGGCAATAAAGTGAACGCCTTGTGCGTCGAAGCTGTAATAACCCTTGTTGCCGGAAGGCTTGCCGAAGCGAGCGAAGAATTCCGCCCCCGGCCCGTCGGTCACGTCATGCTCGCCGGGCACCACATGCAGTTCACTGACTTTCAAGCG
>DATBCP010000176.1:0-2309 GCA_036270435.1 Rhizomicrobium sp.
GATACATCACCGGTTCGACGGGCACGCCGAGCTTCTGTCCGATGAACCTCGCGACGGGGTCGGCCACGCCGCCGATCACCGTGATTGCAATCATGCCGACACGCAGCTTTCCGTCGGGTGCGATTTCCGATGCGGGCGACGTTTGCCCGAATGCCACGCCGGACAAGCCCGCCAGCAATGCAATCGAGAGAAAAACCTGCCTCACGCGTCTCTCCCTGAAGGAACGTGGAACGCAACTATGCCAGCCCCTGAGGCGGATCGCGGCCGCCACGCCACCTAAGGCGCGCGGCGATAGTCGCCCGAGGCGCCGCCGCTTTTCTCCAACAAGGTGATGCCTTCGATCACCATGGCGCGGTCGGATGCTTTCAGCATGTCGTAAATGGTCAGGCAGGCCACCGAAACCGCGGTCAGCGCCTCCATCTCCACACCGGTCTGGCCCGCGGTCTTGGCGCGGACCGTCACCACCAGGGCGCTGTTTTTTTCGTCGGGCGTGATCTCGACCTTCACGCTGGTCAGCGCGATCGGGTGGCAAAGCGGGATCAGCTCGGCGGTGCGCTTGGCCGCCATGATGCCGGCGAATTCGGCTGCGGCGCGCACGCTGCCCTTTTTGGAATCCCCTTCCAGGGCCTTTCTGAACGTCTCGGGCTGCATCCGCACCCGGCCCTCGGCCAGAGCCTCGCGCGCCGTCACGGGCTTGTCGCCCACATCCACCATGCGGGCTTGGCCCTTGTGATCCAGATGGGTGAGGGAATCCGCCACTCAAGCCTCCGTGAAGCGCGGGATCAGCTCCGCCAGGTTGCAGGGACGATGCCGGCTGTCGAGCTGCCAGCGGATCAGCTTGTCCCAACCATCCTTGCAAGCGCCGTTGGAGCCCGGCAGCGCGAAAATCAACGTGCCCTTGGCCAGGCCGGCGCAAGCACGGCTTTGCATGGTGGAAAGGCCCACCGACTGGAAACTGGTCATGTGCCAAACGGCCTCGAAACCTTCGATGGCTTTGTCGAACAAAGGCCGGACGGCCTCGGGCGTGACATCGCGCCCGGTGAGGCCGGTGCCGCCTGTCGAAAGGATGACATGGACCTCAGGGTCGGCGACCCAGGCCTTTACTTGATCACGGATCTGGGAGACGTCGTCCCTCACGATGCGGCGCGCGGCAAGCACATGCCCATCCCGGACCACGCGATCGGCCAGCAACTGGCCTGACGTGTCATTGGCTTCGTCGCGCGTATCGGAAACCGTCATGACCGCCACCCGCAGGGGGCGAAAATCGATATCGGGATCCAGCCGCCCGCCACCGGGAGCTTGGGTCAAAAATTTGGGCTCCGTCACCGTGTTCCCTCTTCCGCTTGCAGGCGCCGCGCATAGTCCTCGGACCGTGGCTCGATCCAGCGCGCACCTTGCGGGCCGGTTTCCTTTTTCCACAAGGGCGCATCGGTCTTGAGATAATCCATCAGGCTCCGCACCGCTTCAAACGCGTCGGAACGGTGGGTCGACAGAGCCGCGACCAGAACGATGGCTTCGCCGGGCCGGATAGCGCCCACCCGGTGCACAACCAGCAGGTCGGGACACTGGAAGCGCTGGCTGGTTTCTTCCGCCAGGCGCATGATCTCTTTCTCGGTGAAACCCGGATAATGGTCGATACGCAATTCCTCGACCGCGACACCTCCGGTCGCGGCGCGGCAACTGCCCACAAAGCTGACCAGGGCGCCGGCATCGTCTCGCCCCGCGGTGAAGGCCGCAACCTCGGCCTGCGGATCGAAGGCGCGGCTCACGATGCGGACCTCCATCTCAGCCCCCGCTCATGGGCGGCAGGAAGGCGACTTCGTCGCCATCGACCACAAGCTGGGTCAGATCATGCGCAACGCATTGATTGACGATAAGCCGCGTTCGGGTTGCCTCCATCGCCGCGCCCAACAACGGCTGCTGGCGCGCGATCCAGGTCTTGAGATCGGCAAGGGTATGCACATCGCCCGGCAGCGCGACCTCGGCCAGCGCGGCTGGTGCCACATCTCCAAACTTGCCCAGGAATAACAGACGGACCAATCAACCTCCCATGAGCACGCCTGTGCCATGCTTGGACCATAGGCTTTAAATCATAAGCGAAGAGGCTTGGCGAAAAAAGCGCAGGATGCATCTATAATGGTGCCATGGCGCTGACATTCTTTTGATCGATACCGACACGGAACGCGCCCAAGCGCTGGAAGACAAGCTTTCGCAGTCCGGTTATGCGCGGATTTTGCGCACCGAAGGCCCGGATCTTGCGGCCGCGGTGGAACGCGCCAGGCCGGACCTTGGCCGCCATCCAGGCGGAC
>DATBCP010000177.1:0-3957 GCA_036270435.1 Rhizomicrobium sp.
CTTCCACAACGACATATAGGGCAGGCCATGCGTGTCGAAGCGCATCAGCACGCCGTTCGCGCCGTCGGGCGATTTCAGCATCGCGCTTGTCTGGCCCTTTGCATCGCCGTAAAGCTGCATATTGAAAACCTTGGCGGTATAGGCCGCCGGATGGGGACCGCTATAATGGTTCCAGTCCTTCAAGTCGCCCGCGGCGGAGGCTGGGTTCATCGGCGCCGCCTGCTTCACCGGCGCCACGAATTCCGCACCGGCGCCCAGGAGCGGCCTGCCGAAATTGGTGTGATAGAGAAGCTCGATCTCCTGGTCCGCGTCCGACCGGTTTGTGATGATATCGTCGAAGACAAACTCCGGTTTGCCGAGCTCGGTCGAGATTTCCGATGTCAAGCGCAGTTGCGGACCGAAAGTCTGGACATCGTCCACGACACCACGAAACACCAGTCTTGGTACCGGCTGCGCCTCGTAGCGCACGCTGACGAAGCTCGCGGGCAGATAATCGACATGGCCGTGCAGCGTTAGCTGCTGGTTGCCATCCTGAACCGGCGATCCAAAGGAGGCGAGCCCGCCCCGTACCATTAATCCGCCAAAGCCGGCGACCCAGCCCTGGCCGCCATTGTCGGTCAGGCGGATATAAGAGGGATGGATGATCTCTTGTACCGGCGAATCCCAGCCCAGTCTCAGCTTGCCCGCCTGCGCTTTCCAGACCTCGAAGCCGCGTGTCGGCACGATGGTGAAACGCAAGCTCCCATTGTCCACATCGATCACCTGAACGCCCTCCTGGCGCCCGCCATGCAGCGTGCGCAGCGCGACACTCCATCCCGTCTTGCCGCCCCATTGCGCCGAGCTGACTTTCCAATCCGCGGTCGCGAGATTGCTGGCGCCGTCAATCAGCACCTTGCTGTGTTCGTCCGCCCCCCAGGCCGGCGTGGATAAGCCGCAGATCGCAATCGCCGCCAGAACCTGCCGCATGGCTTGCCCTCCTGCCGTTTTCACCATCTTGCGCGCTGCTGCGCTTGTCTTGTCAACAGCGCGCCGCCACTCCTAGAGTAGGACAGGGAAGGGCAGGCGATCATGGCAAGCGTCATGCTTTGGATGGGCACGGCCTTCGGGATTGCGCTGGCGATGGCGGCGATTGTGCTGGGTCTCCATGGTCCCGACAACAAAAGCGTCCGGCTGGCGCTGGAGTTGACGGCGCGCTGGTCATTCCTGCTGTTCTTTCTGGCCTATGCCGGCAACGCACTGGGGGCGCTCTTCGGCTGGATGCAGCTGAAGGGGCGCGGCCGGGAATTCGGCTTGGCCTTTGCATCGGCCCATTTGGTGCATGTCGGGCTGGTGGTCTGGCTGGGCATCATCCTGGGGCGCGTGCCGCTGTCCGGCGGTCTCCTGTTGTTCTTCCTGATCGCATTGTTCTTCACCTATCTGCTGGCGGCTTTGTCCTTCGGCGGCGTCAAGGCATTGGGACCGGCCTGGCCGCCGCTGCGCTTCCTTGCCATGAACTATATTCTGATCGCCTTTGCCCGTGATTTCGTGCTGCCGGTGATCCATCCCAAGCCGGCACAGGTCAATCCGGGGCATTTCCTGTTCTATGCCCCCTTCATGCTGGCCAGTATTGCCGCGCCGCTTCTGGTGCTTGCGGCCCGCTCGCGGCGCCCGGCAGAGCCAAAAGTCCCCTGACCCAACAAACGGACGATTTGCCTGCCCCGACCGGTTGCGCTTAGGCTTTCGCCAAAAAGCGGGAGGCCATCATGACAAATACAAGGCATCAATTCTCACGCCGCGCGCTTTTAGCGACGGCCGGGGGCGCCGCCATGGCCGGCGCGCTGGGGCCTGCGCACGCAGCCGTGTCCAATGTCAGCGGCATGCCGCAGGAAGGGCCCGGCACACCCAAGCTCACCATGTATATCTCGGCAGATCCGACCGAATCCGAGATGAAGAAGATCAAGCAGATCGGCATCAATATCGTGGACATGCCCGACATGCCCCCACCGCCCTGGACCGAGGACTGGTTCCGCAAGCGCATGGACCTTTTGGCGACGCAAGGGCTTAAGCTGGGCATCGTCATGGTGCCCTGGTTCAAGAACGGCCAGATGGAACCGGAATTCCTCAAAGTTGTGCATGGCAAGCCCGGGCGCGACGACATGATCAACAAGCTCAAAGCGTCCATCGTCGCCGCCGGCAAGGCCGGCCTGCCGGTGGTCGAGTACGACTTCTTCCCGCATCGCGCCAATGAAGGTTATCAGGAAGTCTTTACCGGCCGCGGCGGCTCGGGACTCTTGACCTTCGATTATGATCGCATGAAGAATCTGCCGCCGATCGCGTCGGAAGGCGCGGTCAGCTACGACCAGGTCTGGGAGAACCTGACCTACTTCCTGAAAGAGCTGGTGCCGGTGGCGGAAAAGGCGGGCGTGCGGCTGTGCGTCCACCCCAACGATCCGCCGCCCAGGATGAGCCGCGGTTCGGGGCAGATTCTCAACACCCTCAAGGACTGGAAGCGGCTGATCGAGACGGTCAATTCGCCCAGCAACGGGCTCACCTTCGATTGCGGCGTTACCCGCGAGCTGGGCGAGGACCCGGTGGAGGTCGCCCGCTATTTCGCCAGCCGCGACCGCATCAACCACTGCCATTTCCGCAACGTCAAGCTGACCAAACCCAACGAGAAATATGTCGAGGTCTGGAATGACGAGGGCGACGACAATCTGCTGGCAGTGATGAAGGAGCTGATCCGGAACAACTATAAGCGCCTGATCATGCCCGAACATCCCCGCAGTGTGGAAAATGACAAGGGCCAGAAGAATGGCGGCTATACCGGCTGGGTCTATAACGTCGGCTATGCCCGGGCGATGATGCAGGTTGCGTTGATGGAGTTGCGTAAGTCCTGATAAAGTTGGGTAAGTAATTTTTATGATCCCCTCCGTCGGCAACTCGGGTTTGCGAAGTCGCGAACACCTCGTTGCCGACACCTCTCCTTTCAGCGCGCTTCGCGCGCAAAGGGGAGGCGGGTCATGGCCCCAGTGGTTGGTCGCTCGGCGAAATGCCTCGCTCGAGCAAGCTGGTCGCACAAAAGGCCGCCGTCCGGCGGGTTTTTCCACCCCTTGATATCGGTCGCAGACGCTATGGCAGCGTTTTCGTTTTGACTCCCTAATTGACTCCTTGGCCGTCAGGGCCAAAGCTCACCCCAAGAGCCCGTGGAGGGCCAAGGGGGACCATCATGCGCTTATCTGCGAAGCTTTGGGTACTTGCGGTTCTGGCATTAGCGTCCCAGGCGCAGGGCCAGACCCAGACCAACGGTATCGCTTCCCCGATCCAAAAGGTCTCACCCACTGGCGCGGTGAGCATCCCCCAAGCGGAGGTTCCCAGCGTCGGCACGCTCGATCCGGTGCAACCGCACTGGGTGTTCGTCAATCGCGGCAATGGCCAGGACGGGACCCGCATCTTCGACGGCGATACCGGCAAGATGAGGGGCATGGTCAATATGTATGGCCAGGACAGTTTCGCCTTCGATCCGCTGGGCAAGAATTTTTACGTCGCCCAGACAATCTGGTCGAAACTGGACCGCGGCACCCGCCAGGACAATCTGCTGGCTTATGACGTGCGCAGCCTGAAGCTGGTGGCGGAAATCCCCATTCCCGGCCGGATGCTGATCGGCAATCGCACTCACAATCTGGTGATCACCAGCGACGGCAAGCGGGCCTTGGTCTACAACATGCAACCGTCTTCCTCTGTCAATGTGGTGGACCTGGAGAAGAAGGCCTTTGAGCAGAAGATCGAGCTGCCGGGCTGCGCCACCATGTTCACCAACCCCGTGAACGGCTTTTCGGCCTTGTGCTCCAACGGCACCCTGGCAACGGTCACGATGGACGGCGCCAAGCCGACCATCACCCGTTCGGCACCGTTCTTTTCGGCCACGGAAGATCCGATTTTCGATACTTCCATCCTCGATCCCAAGACCGGGAAAGCCAC
>DATBCP010000178.1:0-2332 GCA_036270435.1 Rhizomicrobium sp.
GCCGGCGCCGATCTGGCTCTTGGCAAAGGCGCGGCCGAAATTCTCGTCCGTTCCCATCACCTCGCCGGTGGAGCGCATCTCGGGCCCCAGGATGGTGTCCACGCCGGGGAAACGGTTGAATGGCAGCACCGCTTCCTTGACCGAAATGTGCTTGGGATTGGGCTTCTTCAAATTCATCGATTTGAGGGTCTCGCCCGCCATCACCCGCGAGGCGATGGCGGCCACCGGCAGGCCGATCGCCTTGGCGACAAAGGGTACCGTGCGGCTGGCACGGGGGTTGACCTCCAGCACATAGATTTCATCGTTCTGGATGGCATATTGCACATTCATCAGGCCCTGGACCTTCAGCGCCTTTGCCATGGCGACGGTCTGGCGTTCGATCTCGGCGATGATTTCCGGTTTGAGCGAACGCGGCGGCAGCGAACAGGCGGAATCGCCGGAATGCACGCCGGCTTCCTCGATATGCTCCATTACCCCGGCGATGAAGACATCGCCATCCTTGTCACAGATCGCATCGACATCCACTTCGGTGGCGCGGTTGAGGAAACCATCGATCAAAACCGGATTGTTGCCCGAAATGCGGAACAGCTCTCCGGATTCCACCTGCTTCTTCAACTCGCCTTCATCGGACACCACCACCATGCCGCGTCCGCCCAGCACATAGGAAGGACGCAGGATCACGGGATATCCAATGACCCTGGCGGCGGCGATGGTTTCTTCCGCCGTCATGGCGGTGCCGTTTCGCGGCTGCTTGAGCTTCAGCTCTTCCAGAAGGGCCTGGAAGCGCTTGCGGTCCTCGGCCAGGTCGATGGCGTCGGCGCTGGTCCCCAGGATCGGCACACCGGCATCGCGCAGGCCGTTGGCCAGTTTGAGCGGCGTCTGGCCGCCGAACTGCACGATTACCCCGGCCAGCGTGCCCTTTTCCTGCTCCTTGTGGATGATCTCCAGCGTGTCTTCCAATGTCAGTGGCTCGAAATAGAGCCGGTCGGACGTGTCGTAGTCGGTGGAAACGGTCTCGGGATTGCAGTTGACCATGATGGTCTCATAGCCCCGCTCCGACAGCGAGAAGGCGGCATGGCAGCAGCAATAGTCGAACTCGATGCCCTGGCCGATGCGATTGGGCCCGCCGCCCAGGATGATGATCTTTCTGGCATCGGTGGGTTTTGATTCGCACACCGTCGTGCCGCCCACCGGCGACTCGTAAGTCGAATACATATAGGGCGTCAGCGCCTGGAATTCCGCGGCGCAGGTATCAATACGCTTGTAGCAGGGCCGCACGTCCAGCGCATGCCGCGCGGCGCGTATGCCGGCTTCCTTTTGACCGGTCAGCTTGGCCAGCCGGGCATCGGAGAAGCCCATCGACTTCAGCGCGCGAAGCCCTTTGGCATCCGTGGGGAGGCCGTGCTTGCGGACGCGCGCTTCGGTTTGGATGATGGTCTCGATCTCGCCAAGGAACCAGGGATCATAGCCGGTGATGCGCTGGATCTCGTCGAGCGGGAAATCATAGCGCATCGCCTGGGCGGCCAGGCGCAAGCGATCCGGCGTGGCGCGCGCCAGGGCAGCGCGGATCTCCACCGGGTCATTTTCCAGTGCGATCTCGTCAAGGCCGGTCAGGCCCGTCTCCAGCGAACGCAGCGCTTTTTGCAGGGACTCGCCAAAGGTGCGGCCGATGGCCATCGCTTCGCCCACCGATTTCATCGAAGTGGTAAGAAGTGGTTCCGCGCCGGGGAATTTTTCAAAGGCAAAACGCGGGATTTTGGTCACCACATAATCGATGGTGGGCTCGAAACTGGCCGGCGTGACCTTGGTGATATCGTTCTTGAGTTCGTCCAGGGTGTAACCGCAGGCGAGCTTGGCGGCGATCTTGGCGATGGGAAAGCCGGTGGCCTTGGAGGCCAGCGCCGAGGAGCGCGACACCCGCGGGTTCATCTCGATCACCACCATGCGCCCGTCCTTGGGATTGACGGCGAATTGCACATTCGATCCGCCGGTCTCCACCCCGATTTCGCGCAGCACCGCGATCGAGGCGGAGCGCATGCGCTGATATTCCTTGTCGGTCAAAGTGAGGGCAGGGGCGACGGTGATGGAATCACCGGTATGCACGCCCATGGCGTCGATATTCTCGATTCCGCAGATAATGATGGCGTTGTCGCACCTGTCGCGCACCACCTCCATCTCGAATTCCTTCCAGCCCAGCACCGATTCCTCAATCAGCACTTCGCGGGTGGGCGAGGCTTCCAGGCCCGCTTCGACGATGGCGAAGAATTCCTCACGGTTATAGGCAATGCCGCCACCGGTGCCGCCCATGGTGAAGCTGGGACGGATCACGGTG
>DATBCP010000179.1:0-2060 GCA_036270435.1 Rhizomicrobium sp.
GACGCCCGACGCTGGACGGGCAAGGATTAGGCCAACCGTCCTTGCGTGCCATCCCGCTTTCATCGAGAAGGACAAACCCATGACTCTGGGCGAAGCCATTGACGCCGTCGAAGAAACCTATGAGTTCATGCTGGCCTATGCAGCGCAAGGCCGCCGCAAGGAGGACGAGGATGCCACCGGCGGAATCCGCGCCTCGCTCAGCAAAGCCGATGCGGGGTTGGCGGTCATTGCCGAAACGATGTTGCCGGAAGCAGGCGGTTTCCTGGACGTGGTCCGCCAGGACGCCGCCAAGGCATCCGCCGCGATCCGCCTGGTGCTGGCGCAACCCTCGATCAGTTCGCAATTGATCGACAATCTCAACGCCTCGATCCATGTGCGGGCGCTGCTCACCGACTTGTTCTTGCTGGACGAGGCCCTCAAGATCACGCCGGCATGATAGGATCGCCGGTTTCGCGGGACGGCACCATGGCGGCGTTGAAAGTGGGCGTGATCGGCATCGGGGCCTTCGGCTCCAAGATCGCGCTCAGATTGTTATGGACCGATTTTCCGTCCTTGCAGATCTATGACTGCGACGACCTGACGCCGCGCTTCTTCGCCAACAATTATGGCGGCTTGAATGTCGGTTCACCCAAGATGATGGCGCAGAATTGCGACGTGATCCTCACCGCCCTGCCCTCGGCGCGGGAATTGCGCGAGGTCTGCTTTGGCTGGGAAGGCGCCGCCACCGGCTTCAAACCGGGCGGAATCGTGATGGACCTGGGCGTCACCGACCCTTTGGAGACGGTCGCGCTGGCGCAGCAGCTGGAAAGTCACGCCGTCAAGCTGGTGGATGTCCCCGCCTTTGGCACGCCCGAGGACGCCAAGGAAGGCCGGCTCACCCTGCTGGCCGGCGGCGAGGATGAAACCATCGAACGCTGCCGCCCCATTCTGGAAAAACTGGGCTCGCGCGTCATCCGCACGGGCGCGACCGGCTCTGCCCAGGCGGCCGGGGCGATCGCCGACTATCTGCGCGCGGCCCGATTGCTGGCGGCCAGCGAAGCCATCCGCTTGGGCGCGCATTTCGGCTTCGAGCCCGGCAATCTGCTCGAAGTCAGCGAAATGCTGGGCGGCGCCGAGGTGTCAAAAACATTGGCCTCGGACGTGGCGACGCGCCGCTTCAAGACCGGCCTGCAACTGGGCGTGCTGCGCGGCAATGTCGAGCTGGCGGCCCAGCTGGCGGAAAAAGCCGCCCTGGTCTTGCCGCTGCTGCAAGCGACCAGCACCGCCTGGTCGAACGCCGAAGCCCGGCTTGGCTATGGCGCCGACCATAGCGCGGTCATCAAATGGCTTGAGACGCTGGTGCCGGAAACGCCCGAAGACATCGCCGGCAATCCCGATCAATCCGCATAGTAATTGCAATAGCCCCAGGGGCTGACCGGGCCTTCGACAATCATGCAGTCGAAGGGGTTGAGATAGAAATGACATTGCGAGCAGTTCTGCGTGCTGTCGTCGCTCTTCTCGATATAGCCGGCGACTTTCTTGCTTGCCTTCTTGATCGCCGGCGCCGCTCCCGCATAGGCACCGCTCGCGGCCAACACCGGCAAGGTGATAAGGCACCGGCGCGTCATGCCCCGGGATGGGATGCACGCCGGCGTTTCACGCTTGATCATGGCGGCCGGTACTGCTTAAGGGCACTTGCCTTTCGCCAGCTTCATGGCATCGGCGTCCTTGGTCGCGGTGACCGTGGACATGATTTCGTCGCCGCTGGTGTCGTGGATGCAGCTCATCTTGTATTCGATTTTTCCGTCCTTGCCCGCCTTTTTCGATTGAATGGTGCAGGTGGAACAGGCGGCGGATGCCGCGGTGGGGATCAGGATGGCAACGCCGATAAGCAAAGCGGCGGCGGACGCGGTCTTCATGTCAAAACTCCCAAGGGTCGAAAATCAGAAAGCCGGAGGTTAAACCACCCGGCGCCCGCGTCCAGGGGCCAAGAAATATTCATTATTTTCAACGTGTTATATCACAACAGCAGCTCCCATCATCCTGCGCTATAAGAAGCTGTTTCAAGATCGCCCTGGGGG
>DATBCP010000180.1:0-4674 GCA_036270435.1 Rhizomicrobium sp.
AGCACCGAGACCGTGATCGTCCATCCCTATTATGATGAAATCGAAAAACACCAGGTGCTGGGCCCCATCAACGGCGAGCGGGATGCGACCGAGTACACGCTCTCGCGTCCGGTGAGTTTCTCCGACCTGGACCTGACCAGCGATGACGATTATCTGGAATTGCGCGCGCGGGTCCGTGATGCGGCGCGCGACATGTGCTTCGAGCTGGATGCCCGTGTTCCCCAATTGCGTGGCGATCGGGATGCCGACCGGGAGTGCATCCGCACTGCCACCCATAACGCCATGCGCGCGGTGCTGGACCATCGCTACGGTTGAGGCCGAAGCGGCAAAACGGCAAAGGGCCGGCCTTTCGAAGGGCCGGCCCTTTTTGCTTGGCTTGCGGCTGCACTATCATGGCGCAAGTCCAGCGGAGGGAAACACCATGATCGAGAACCAGCCGGTACTCACCATTCATCGCGGCCATCCCAGGCCGCAGCCGCGTTTGATCGAAGCCTTCCGCGGCGCCTTCACCTCGCATCTGGCGGATGCCATGCAAGGCCGCGGCGCCCTGGACTGGCGGATCAAACCTCTGGATTGCGCAAATGCCGGCTTTGTCGGACCGGCGCTGACGGCGCATAGCTATCCCGCCGATGTCTTTGGAATGATCGGCGCGGCTATGGAAGCCCAGCCGGGCGACGTCATCCTGTGTGCCAACGAACAGTATACCGGCACAGCGGTAATCGGTGACCTGGCGGCTGGGGTGATGCGCAACAAGGGCGTGGCCGCCTTTGTCACCGACGGGCTGGCGCGTGACCGCGCCGGCATCGTGGCCACCGGATTGCCACTTTTCGCCATGGGCATCTCGCCCAATTCTCCCGCCAGTGCAGGACCGGGCCAGGTCGGCGCGCCGATCATGCTGGGCGGCGTCCAAGTCTGTTCGGGCGATATTGTGGTGGGAGATGCCGATGGCGTGGTGGTCATCCCGCTTGCCCAGGCAGAGGCCGTGCTCGTGCGGCTGCATGCGGTACAGGCCGCAGAAAAGGCGGCGGAAGCCGCGGTGAAGGGCGGCGCCACCAGCCTTCCATCCTGGCCTGAAATCATGCGCCAGGCGCGGATCGTCCAGGCGCAGCCTTAAGCGCTGCTCAATGCACGTCGGAGACCTTGTCTCCCTCATAATGCATGATGTGATAATAGCCCTGCCAGCTGCTGGAAATGACCGGCGGCGGCAGGCGGGTCAGGGGATCGTCGATCCAGCGGTCGAAATAGTCCAGCATGGTGGTGTCCTCGTCCACGCCCACCAGCCAATCGCCGCGATACCAGTTGCGCCATTTGCCGTATTCTGCGCCCTTTTCCATCCGCTTCATGTCGGCGACCTGGGCCAGCGCCTCCTTCACATCCTGGTGTGCTTTGGCCTTGTCGCCCGCTTTCGCGGCGCGGATGGCATCCGACACCAGCCATAGCATGCGGTTGCCGTCGCGGTTGAAGGCGATCTCGGTCAGCACATAGGCTTCATAAAAGGGCTTGCGGTCCGCCGCGATCTGCGCTTCCGCTGCCTTGGCCTCTTGCCACACAGCGTCCCAGCGGGCTTGGGCGTCACCAGCGACCTTCAGCTCCCGCACCAAGGTCTTGCCGGCATAATCGGGCTCGATGTCGCGGCCATAATTGGGATCGATGTTGAAGCCCAGAATTCGCACCGGCGTCCATTTCGCTGACTGGCCGACAAGATTGTACCAAGGCGGCGTGATCATGCTGGTCAGCAGCATCTGCCGCGCTTCGGTGTGATAGATCTGGTCGCCATAGTCATCGCCCGACGCCAGCTTGGGGATGGCCTTGAAATAGTCCTCCCAAACCTTGGCCACCGGCTCGGCCGCCATGTCGCCGAACTGGTTTCTGGCCCAGCCGGCATAGCTCGCATGCGCGCCGTCCTTGGGAATACCGCCCCAGGCCGTGTCCATCACCACCTTGGCGGTCATGCTGACGGGGCGGATGTCGGAGGTGTTGAGCAGCATATAGGTGGTGGCGCCGGCTTTTATGGTGCGACCGAATTCGGAATAGATGCGGTCCACCGGCACCATTTCCGAAAGCTGATTGGCGCGGCCATTGAGCATGGCAACGTGATAGTACATGCCCTGCCCCTTGGCGACCTGTCCCTTGTCCTGGATCAAGCCATAGCCGGTATCGGCCCACACGGTGGTGACCTCGGGCGGAATCTTGAGAAAGCCCTTTTGCATCAGCCGGGCGCCTTCCTGCCACAGGTCGGTGACGAACTGGGCCTTGGGATTGACGGCGCGCACGATGCGCATCTGGTCGGCGATCGCCTTGCTGATCAATTCGCCCTGCAATTTGTCATTGCCCACCACGCTGGGGTCCATGGTGGAATAGGAGGTGTCGGACAGACCGCGCAGCCCCACCGACCATAATATCTCCTGCCTGGGGTCATAGCCCTTGACCGCATTGGTCCAGGCGCGTTGCAGGACCTCGGGATGCGCCGAATAGGTGTAAGGTGCGTCAGCCGGCCAGCGCGCCACATTCATGCCCAACGGGATGGCGTGATGCTGGTTGAGGATAAGTCCGCGCTCCCCCGCCCACTTCATCTGCGGGTCGGTGGAAAAGGTCCAGGTGCCCGGCACCACCATGTTTCCCTTGAGGCGCAGGATGGTCTCGAAAATCTTGTCCATTACCGGCCTTGCGATGCCCGAATGGTCGGTTTTTTCACCCGGGGCCCAGCCGGTCAGCAGGTCTTCGTCATTGATGAAGAAGCCGCGATATTTGAACAGCGGGGCGGGATAGTTTTTGGAGAAATTGGCCGGGATGGCGATGGCGGTCTTTTTCGCCGGCTCATGGTCGTTCCAATAATACATCGGATCGACGCCCAGCCATTCCTGCGAAAAGCTGTAGATGGCAAAGATCGTGCCGCGCATGTCGGCGCCAGAGAGCAGGATATGATTGCCGCGCGCCGAAATGGAAAAGCTTTCGGCTGCGCCGCCGGTCGGCGCGGCGATCTCGATGGCTGGGCCCGATGCCTGGGACACGATCTGGGGCCTCTTGCCGAACAATTTTTCCATGTCCGCGGCCAAGTCGTCGGCGGCTTTTTTCACCGGGCCGGGGGCATCCGGCCGCTCCACGATCGCGGTGTTGGCATTGATGGTGAGGCCGGTTTGCGCGACCGCCGGACCGGCTAACAGCATGCAAGCCAGCACCAGAAATTTGCGGCCCATCTTTTCCTCCCTGTTTTCCGCTCTGCGGCGGAATGTGGTAGCGATACCAAGCTAGCAGGGGGGGGGCACGGCGGGCAAGCCGACCCCGCCGCCGGGCTTGTTTACGGTGGATGGAATTAGGTCAAGACCCGCGCCATGACGAAACCGTCATAGCCCTTTTCACCGACGGTCTGGATCGCGGTGGCGCAGAGCCGCTTCTCCCGCGCCACGATCTCGTTGAATCGCCGCACGCCCTGAACCGCGGCGTCCCGGCTCTTTGCATCGGTCACCGCTCCCTCCCGCACCATATTGTCGGCGACAATGATGGTGCCCGGCCGGACCAGTTTCAGCGAGGCTTCCAGATAGGCGGGATAACCCTGCTTGTCCGCGTCAATGAAGACAAAATCAAACGCTTCTTCGTCCGCCGCGATCATCGCGGCCAGACTGTCCGCGGCCTTGCCCAGCCGCACCTCCACCTGCGCCGAAAAACCCGCATGGGCGATGTTGGCCTGGGCGACCTTGGCGTGGCGGGGTTCAAATTCCAGGGTCACCAGCGACCCATCGGAAGACAGCGCGCGCGCCAGCCAGATCGTGCTGTAGCCGCCCAAGGTGCCGATCTCCAGGATGCGGCGCGCTTTGCTCATCTGCGCCAGCATCATCAGCTGGCGTCCCTGAAGCGGGCTCACCTGGATCGCCGGCAGTCCGCCCGCCTCGGACGCTGCCAGGACATGCGCCATCACCGGATCGGAAAGGCCAAACAGGTCGCCGTAGTAGGCGTCGACTGCTTTCCAGATTTTTTCGGCCATGGTTACGCCTTTTCAGGATAGACCACGCGCAGATGCAACTCCTTGAGCTGCTTGGGGTTCGCGGGGCTGGGCGCGTTCATCAGCAGGTCCTGTGCCTGCTGGGTCATGGGGAACATGGTGACCTCGCGCAGATTCTCCTCGCCCGCCAGGAGCATCACAATACGGTCGATGCCCGGCGCAGTGCCGCCATGCGGCGGAGCGCCGTAACGGAAGGCATTGAGCATGCCTTTGAACTTCTCTTCGGTTTCCTCTCGGGCATAGCCGGCGATCTCGAAGGCCTTGAGCATCACATCGGGATCGTGGTTGCGGATAGCGCCGGAGGACAGCTCATAGCCGTTGCAAACGATATCGTACTGGTATGCTTTCAGCCCCAATATGGTTTCGTTGTCGTTCTTGTCGAGCGCGAGGAATTTTTCCCGCTCCATTTGCGGCATGGAGAAAGGATTGTGGGAGAAGTCGATCTTCTTGTCGTCCTCGTTCCACTCATACATGGGAAAGTCCACGATCCAGCAGAACTTGTATTCGCCGTCCGGGATCAGGTTCAACTCGCGGCCGATCCTGGTGCGCGCCATGCCGGCCAGATTGGCGGCACGATCGGGTTTGTCAGCGGCGAAGAACAGCGCATCGCCGGCTTTGACGTTCGCCGCCTTCGCCATGTCGGCCAAGGTGGCTGATGGAATAAACTTGGCAAT
>DATBCP010000181.1:0-10342 GCA_036270435.1 Rhizomicrobium sp.
GGGCGTTAGGCGCAAGCCGGACCGCCCCACCAAAAGGGCGTTAGGCGCAAGCCGTACCGCCCCACCAAAAAGGGCGTTAGGCGCAAGCCGGACCGCCCCACCAAAAAGGGTGAGACACATTTCCGCTTTTTTCATCCGTCAGATCAGGTATTGGAGGGCCGATGAGGGAGCGGGGCGTTAGGCGCGAGCCGGACCGCCCCATCGAAAAGGGGCGTTAGGCGCAAGCCGGATCGCCTTTCAAGCAGGGCGTCAGGCATGAGCCGGACCGCCCTTTAGAAGAGGGTTTTTCATGCTTCGCAAAGCTTTTGTAGCGCTGGCGGTGCTGGCGTCTTCTGCCGTGGCGGCACAGGCCGCCGGCGACCCCAAGGCCGGCGCGGCGGTCTTCAAGCGTTGTGCCGTCTGCCATACCAGCGACAAAGGCGGCGGCGACGGCCTGGGCCCCAACCTGTTCGGTGTTGCCGGGCGCAAGGCAGCCGCCCGCCCCGGCTTTGCCTATTCAGGGCCGCTGCAAAAGGCCGGACTTATCTGGAACGAAGCAAACCTGACCAAATGGGTTGCGAGCCCCGCCCGGGTGGTGCCGGGCACCAAGATGGCCTTTGCCGGTATCACCAGCAAAAAGCAGCAGGCCGACGTGGTCGCCTATCTGCAGAGCTTGAAATAGCCGGTTCCCGACAGCCGAAGGACGGCTCGGCGCATCGTCGGAAAGCAGTGCGGCAGGATGACGCATCCGGATCATCTGACTAATTGTCATTGCTGCAATGCAGCAGCGGCGGCCTGCTTTGCATGCGGTTGCGTTGACACGCCTTGCCCAGCGGCCATACTTTTTGCACCGCACAAGACCAGGACGGTCCCGACGGCGTTTACCCGCTGCGAGATGACCGTCCCGTTGGGGATCAAAAAGAGACACCATGAAGGTCCTGGTACCCGTCAAGCGGGTGATTGACTACAACGTGAAGGTTCGCGTGAAAGCGGACCAGAGCGGCGTGGACTTGGCCAATGTCAAAATGTCCATGAACCCGTTTGACGAGATCGCCGTGGAAGAGGCGGTGCGGCTCAAGGAGAAGGGCAAGGCGGCGGAGGTGGTTGTCCTGTCCATCGGTCCGCACCAGGCATCGGAAACCATCCGCACCGCGCTGGCGATGGGCGCCGATCGGGGCATCCTGGTCAAGACCGACCAGATGGTGGAACCGCTGGCGGTGGCGAAAATCCTGAAGGCCATCGTGGAGGCCGAACAGCCGCGCCTGGTGATCACCGGCAAACAAGCCATAGACGACGACGCCAATCAGGTCGGCCAGATGCTGGCGGCGCTGCTGGGCTGGCCGCAGGGCACCTTCGCGCACAGCCTGGAGCTTGGTGAGAACAGCGCCAAAATCACTCGCGAAATCGACGGCGGCCTGCAGACCGTGGAGGTCAAGCTGCCCGCGGTGATGACCACCGATCTGCGCTTGAACGAACCGCGCTATGCCTCGCTGCCCAATATCATGAAGGCCAAGAAAAAGCCGATCGACGAGAAATCACCCGCGGACCTGGGCGTGGACATCACCCCGCGCTTCAAGGTGCTGAAAGTGTCGGAGCCGCCCAAGCGCGGCGGCGGCGTCAAGGTTGGCGGCGTGGGAGAGCTGCTGGACAGGCTTAAAGCGGACGGAGTCCTTTGAGATGAGTGTGCCGGGATGAGCTCGCTGGTGATTGCCGAACATGACAATGCCACGCTGAAAGACGCCACCCACAAGACGGTGACGGCGGCAGCGCAGGTCTCTTCGCCGGTGCATGTGCTGGTGGCGGGCGAGAATTGCGCAGGCGTGGCCGAAGCGGCGGCGAGAATCGCCGGTGTGGAAAAAGTCCTGCTGGCGGACGCGCCCGCCTACGCCAAACAGTTGGCCGAACCCATGGAAGCGCTGATCCTGTCCTTGGCCGGCGCTTACGACGCGATCCTGGCGCCCGCCACCACCACGGGAAAGAACATCCTGCCGCGCGTGGCCGCCAAACTGGATACGCCGCAGGTTTCGGAAATCCTGAAAGTGGTTTCGCCGGATACGTTCGAGCGCCCGATATTTGCAGGCAATGCCATCGAGACGTTGCAGGCGCCGGCGGGCCAGAAGATCATCACCGTGCGCACCACCGCTTTCGCAGCCGCCGAAGTTGTTTCAGGGGCTGTTCAGCCGGGGGGCGGCAGCGCCACGGTTGAAAAAGTCGCGGGCCCGGCCGATCCCGGCCTGTCCAGATTTGCCGGCGAGGCACTTTCCAAGTCCGAGCGCCCGGAACTGACCTCCGCCAAGATCGTGATCTCCGGCGGACGGGGCCTGGGTTCGGCGGAGAATTTCAAGTTGCTGGATTCCATTGCCGACAAGCTGCATGCGGCGGTGGGCGCCAGCCGCGCGGCGGTGGATGCGGGTTTCGTGCCCAATGACTATCAAGTCGGCCAGACCGGCAAGGCGGTGGCGCCCGATCTCTACATCGAGGTGGGCATTTCCGGTGCCATCCAGCACCTGGCCGGGATGAAGGATTCCCGCAAGATCGTCGCCATCAACAAGGATGAGGACGCGCCCATTTTCCAGGTGGCCGATTACGGACTGGTGGGCGACCTGTTCAAGATTCTCCCCGAGCTGGCCGAAGAACTCACCAAGCGCGGTTACAAGTAAAGGCAAACGACATGGCTGTGGAAAAGATCGGCGTAATCGGTGCGGGCCAGATGGGCAACGGTATCGCGCATGTGCTGGCACTGGCCGGCTATGACGTGGTGCTGGACGACATCAACAAGGATGCCTTGTCCAAGGCGATCGGCCTGATCGAGAAGAACATGCAGCGCCAGGCGCATAAGGGCATCATCAAGGAAGAGCAGATCAAGCCGGCCCTGGCGCGCATCCGCACCACCCAGACGCTGGACGATCTGAAGGACCGCGACCTGGTGATGGAAGCGGCGACCGAAGACGAAGCCGTCAAGAAGAAGATCTTCCAGGACCTGTGTCCGCGCATCTCGCCCAAGGCGATCATCGCCACCAACACGTCCAGCATTTCCGTGACGCGACTGGCGGCCTCCACCGACCGGCCGGAACATTTCATCGGCCTGCATTTCATGAATCCGGTGCCGGTAATGCAGCTGGTGGAAGTGATCCGCGGCATCGCAACCAACGACACCACCTTTCAGAGCGCGCTGGAGATCGTCAAGCGCGTGGGCAAGACTGCCGCTTACGCCGAAGACTTCCCCGCCTTCATCGTCAACCGCATCCTGCTGCCGATGATCAACGAAGCGGTCTATACGCTGTATGAAGGCGTGGGCAATGTGGATGCCATCGATACGGCCATGCGGCTGGGGGCCAATCATCCCATGGGGCCGTTGCAGCTGGCCGACTTCATCGGCTTGGACACCTGCCTCAGCGTGATGCAAGTGCTGTATGAGGGCCTGGCGGATTCCAAATACCGTCCCTGCCCGCTGCTGGTGAAATATGTTGAAGCAGGCTGGCTGGGCCGCAAGACCGGCCGCGGTTTCTACGACTATCGCGGCGAGCATCCGGTGCCAACGCGATAAAACCCAACCCGATATTGTCATGCCCGCGAAAGCGGGCATCCAACTTCGAGATAGGCGCTCAATCAAAAGTTGGATTCCCGCTTACGCGGGAATGACAACAATACTAAGTACCGGTAATCCGTTTGAAGTACTGTATCGCATCCGCCGATCCCCAATCGGCGGGTCCTTCAGCGCGGGCGACAACCTTGCCGTCGGGACCAATCAGGATCGTCGCCGGCAGGCCAGGCACCACGAAACTGCGCAGCATCATGCGGTCGGAATCCAGATAGACCGGAAGTGCGCCGGCGTCATGGCTTTTGAGGAAGCCGGCGGCATCGACCTTGGTCGTGTCAGTATTGACGGCCACGACCTTGAGCCCGGGCGCGAACCGCGACAGCCGGGCCAGGGACGGCAGTTCGCTGACGCAAGGCGCGCACCAGGTGGCCCACAGGTTCACCAGCACATAGCGGCCCTGGAATGCCTTGAGCGCATGGGTGTTGCCCTGGCCATCGGTGAAATGCACATCCGGGGCGGTTTTGGGGGCCTTTTCCGGCACCAGCGCCGAAAGTGAGGCCGGCGGCTCCAGCCCCTGATGGACAGAAAGCAGCCCTTTCCCATATAGAACGCCCATCACAAGGGCGACCACCACGGCCAGGCTGATGATGATTTTCTTGGTCATGACACCTGCGACGAGACAATGAGCACGAACAAAATGTGGGGCGGGCGGTTCGAGGCCGGCCCCGCGGCCATCATGAGGGAGATTACCCCCTCGATCGATTTCGACAAGCGCCTCGCGGCGGAAGACCTGGCGGGGTCGCGAGCGCATTGCCGCATGCTGGCCAATGAAGCGATCATTTCCAAGGACGACGCCCAGGCCATCCTGGATGGGTTGAGTACAATCGAAAAGGAAATCGCCGAAGGCACCTTCGTCTTCAAGCGCGAGCTGGAAGACATTCATCTCAATATCGAGGCCCGACTGGCCGAACTGATCGGGCCGCCCGCCGGACGGTTGCACACCGCGCGTTCGCGCAACGACCAGGTTGTCACCGATTTCCGGCTGTGGGTGCGCAGCGCTTGCGAGCGCGCCGATCAGGGCCTGCTGGCCTTGCAGCGCGCCTTGTTCGCCCAGGCCGAGCGCCATGTGGAAACCATCATGCCCGGCTTCACCCATATGCAGGTGGCCCAGCCGGTGACCTTCGGCCATCATCTGTTGGCCTATGTCGAAATGTTCGGCCGCGACCGGGGCCGCTTCGAGGATGCGCGCAGACGGTTGAACGAGTCGCCCTTGGGCGCCGCCGCCCTGGCGGGCACGTCTTTTCCCATCGATCGTGATGCGACCGCGCACAGCCTGGGTTTCGCGCGGCCGATGCGCAATTCGATGGATGCGATCTCGGCGCGCGACTTTGCGTTGGAATATCTTGCTGCCTGCTCCATCGCCGCCGTGCATCTCTCGCGGCTGGCAGGCGAGCTGGTGCAATGGTCCACACCCATGTTCGGCTTTGTGAAACTGTCGGATGCCTTCACAACCGGCTCGTCCATCATGCCGCAAAAGCGCAATCCCGATGCCGCCGAGCTGATCCGCGGCAAGACCGGCCGCGTGCTGGGCGATTTCGTGGCGCTTGCCAGTGTGGTGAAGGGACTGGTGCTGACCTATGGCAGCGACCTGCAGGAAGACAAGGAGCGGGTGTTCGACGCGGCCGACACGCTGGAGCTTTGTCTGGCTGCGATGGCGGCGATGGTGGCCGACCTGACGGCGGACGCGGGCAGGATGCGGGCGGCTTGCGAGCCGGGCTATCCCACGGCCACCGACCTGGCGGATTGGGTGGTCCGGGTGCTGAAGAAGCCGTTCCGCGAAGCCCATCACATTGCCGGTTCGATCGTCAAGTGCGCCGAAACGAAAGGGCTGACATTGGACAAGCTTTCCCTGTCCGACATGCAAAAGATCGAGCCGGCCATCACAGCCGAGGTCTTCAAGGTGCTGACGCCGGAAGCCAGTGTGGCGTCGCGCATGAGCCTGGGCGGCACCGCACCGGCCAGGGTGCGGGAACAGCTGCATCATTGGAGGAGTGTTCTGAAATGACTTCTCTGATTGGTCGCACGGCGAGGCGTTCGCTGCGCTCACGTTCGCCGCTGCTCCCGGTGCTATTCCTCCTGGCGTTGGCGGTCGCCGCTTGCGGGGTGAAGAATGACGTGGTGAAGCCCAATGGCCAGTCCACACCCAAGGACGAGCACGACCCTGCCAAGCCGCCTTATCCATTGGGCCGTTAGGCGAGAGCCGGACCGGCCCACATGAAAAGCCAGGAAGATACGGCGTGAATCATTTCCACTACAAAGACGGCGTGCTGTGCGCGGAAGAGGTGCGGCTGGACCTGCTGGCGGAAGCCGTGGGCACGCCTTTCTACTGCTATTCCAGCGCTACGCTGGAACGCCACTTCAAGGTTTTCGCCGCTGCCGTTCCGGCCGGATCGCTGGTGGCCTATGCCGCCAAGGCCAATGACAATCAGGCTGTGTTGAAGACCTTGGGGCGGCTGGGCGCGGGCGCCGATGTGGTGTCGGGCGGTGAATTGGCCAAGGTGCTGGCGGCCGGCATTCCCGCGGACAGGATCGTTTTCTCCGGCGTGGGCAAGACGGGTGAGGAGATGCGCAGCGGCCTTCAGGCCGGCATCTATCAGTTCAATGTCGAGAGCGAGCCGGAACTTCAGGCGCTGAACGACGTCGCGGCGAGCCTAAATGTGCGCGCGCCGGTAAGCTTGCGCATCAATCCCGATGTGGATGCCAGGACCCATGCCAAGATCAATACCGGCACGGCGGAAACAAAATTCGGCATCCCTTATGCCCGCGCGCGCGAAGCCTATGCCCATGCCGCCAAGCTGCCCCATATCGAGATCGTCGGCATTGATGTGCATATCGGCAGCCAGATCACCGATCTGGAGCCGTTCGAGGACGCGTTCCGGCTGGTTGCAGAGCTGGTCGGCCAGTTGCGCGCCGATGGCCATGCCATCTCCCGCCTGGATTTGGGTGGCGGGTTGGGCGTGCCTTACGAAAACAGCAACATGCCGCCGCCCGATCCGGCGGCCTATGGCCGGATGGTGGCGAAGGTGACCAGGAATTTGGGCTGTCGCTTGTCCTTCGAACCGGGCCGGCTGATCGCCGCCAATGCCGGCGTGCTGGTGTCGCGGGTGATCTATGTCAAGCATGGCGAGGCCAAGCATTTCCTGATCATCGATGCCGGGATGAATGATCTGATCCGCCCCGCGATGTACGAGGCGCACCATGAGTTCGCCGCCATCACGGAACCGGCCGTGGGTTCCGCCCGCATCGCCTATGATGTGGTGGGACCGGTTTGCGAAACCTCGGATCTGTTCGCGGCGGGCCGGCCCTTGCCGGAACTCAAAAGCGGCGATCTTGTGGCAATCCTGTCGGCCGGCGCCTATGGCGCGGTGATGGCGAGCGATTACAATGCCCGTCCCCGCCTGGCCGAAGTCTTGGTTCATGGCGAACAATGGGGCATCGTACGCCGCCGGGAGAGCTATGCCGATCTCATCGCCAAGGACCATATCCCAGACTGGCTGGCCGGCTGATCCGTTCGGACGCCGCCTCGCCTGGACGCGCGCGGTCCTGGCCATCGAAAGGCTGCTGCCCCGGCTCTGGCCGGCCTTCGGCTTTTTCGGATTCTATCTGGCGCTGGCCCTGACGGGCCTGTTCGCTTTTGTGCCCTGGCCGCTGCAATCGCTGCTGTTGGCCGCCACCATCACCGCCAGCGCGCTGTCGCTCTATCACGGTTTCGAGGACTTCGTCTGGCCCAAAAGCCTGGACGCGGCGCGGCGGCTGGAGCGCGACAGCGGCTTTGTCCATCGTCCCATCTCCGAACGTCATGACGTGATGGTGGGCGAGGATCCCTTTGCCCAAGCCTTGTGGAGCTTGCACAGGGCGCGCGGCCTGCCGGGCGGGTTCCGCCTCGCCCTGCCCAGGACCGACATTGCCAGCCGCGATCCGCAAGGCCTGCGCTGGTATCTCCTGGTCGCGATCGCCGCGGCCCTGGTCTGGGCCCGCGCCGATACCGGTGCGCGCCTGGTCAGCGCCTTCGACAGCGGCGCGGGCGCGGCCGCCTCCATCGATGCCTGGATCGATCCGCCGCCCTATACCGGATTGCCGCTGACCTCCTTGCGGGTGGGCGACGACTCGGTCATCCGCGTGCCGCAAGGGTCGGTGCTGAACCTGCGCGTGCATGGCGCACCGCGCACACCGGGGCTGGCTGCAGGCAACAACACCGCACCGCGCTTCACCGGCGAGGACGGCGAATATTCCAGCAATGTGATCCTCTCCACCAATGCGCGAGTGCGCGTTCAAGTGGGCGGCCGCGCCATCGGCAAATGGAACATCCAGGCGGTAGTGGATGCGCCTCCCACCGTCGCACTGACCGCCAAACCGTCCCGCACGGAACAGCTTGCCACCAAATTCGCCTTCAAAAGCGATGACGATTACGGCATCGCCAAGGTGCGCGCCATCCTCAAGCCGAAAGGCGGGCATGGCAAACCGCTGGTGGTGGAGCTGCCCTTGCCGGAATCCAATGCCAAGCATGTGGACCAGAACAGCTATGTCGATCTCACTGGCCATCCTTATGCCGGGCTGATGGTGGATGGACGGCTGGAAGCCCGTGATGTCATCGGCCAGGCGGGGGTGAGCGCGCCTTTCACCTTCCGCCTGCCGGCGCGCGTTTTCACCGATCCCTTGGCGCGGGCCTTGATCGAACAGCGCCAGCATCTGGCCACCGCCGACACCGCGGAGCGCAAGATCGTGATGCTGACCCTGGATGCGCTGACCATAGATCCCCAGCGTTTCTACCAGGACAAGAACGACATTTTCCTGGCCTTGCGCAGCGCCCTTAACGGGGTGAAGAACGCCAAGAGCGAAGCCGATATCGCGCGGGTGGAAGATTTGTTGTGGCAGACCGCCCTCAAGCTGGAACGGGGCGGCTTGCTGTCGGCGGCGGAGGAATTGCGCAAGCTGCAGATGATGATCACGGCCGCCATGGCCTCGGGCGCTCCGCAAGAGGTGATCGACGAACTTCTCAAGCGCTACAACGAAGCCATGAAGCGCTATGTCGATGCGATGGCCGCCAATCCGCCGCCGCCCGGCCAGCAGCCCATGTCGCCCGATACCAAGGAATTGGGCATGGATGACGTGCAGCAGCTGCTCAAGATGATCCAGCAACTGTCCCAGGCCGGCGACCGCCAGAAAGCGGCACAGCTGCTCGCCATGCTGCAATCCATGCTGGAAAACATGCGCATGAGCGAGAGCGGCAAGGCCGGCCAGGGCATGCAGAACAAGGCGCTGAACGAGAAGTTGCAGAAACTGGGCGGGTTGATGGGCAAGCAGCGCGCTTTGCTGGACAAGACCTTCCGCCAGCAACAGGGCAAAGGCGATCCGAAAGATGGCGGCGCCAAAGGCTTGTCGGACCAGCAAAAGAGCTTGGAAAAGGAATTGCAGGATTCGTTGAAAGGCATGGACGGCAAATCGGCCGAGAAAATGCGCGAGGCGGGCAAGGCGATGGGGGACGCCCAAAACGCCCTGGGCCAAAAGGATCTCTCCAGTGCCGGCAGCGCCCAGAACCGGGCGCTGGATGCCTTGCGCGAGGGCGCCCAGACTCTGGCCGATGAAGCGCAAGGCAAGGGCCGGCAGGCAGGCGGGCGCGAAGACCCGCTGGGCCGCAACACCTCGCCCTTGGGCAATTCCGGGGTCAAGATTCCGGGCGCCACCGATATCGCCCGGGCGCGGCAGATTCTGGAAGAACTGCGCCGTCGCGCCGCGCAGATGAACCGACCGCAAGCCGAACGCGATTATATCGACCGGCTGCTGAAGGCGTTTTGATTCATAACTGTCATCCCCGGCGAACGACGCATCATCGATGCGTCGTGAGGGAGTTCGTAGCAACAGCGTGCGAACGACCCAGGTGATAACCACCGTGACGGTATCTGACACCTGGCTCCCCACCCTGCCGCTCGCTTTGGCTCGCGGCGCTCGTCGTTTTCGCGGGTCCACCGGACCCGCTCACGCGCTTCGCGCGCCGCTCCTTGCCCCCTCGCGAAGCTTTCGCTTCGCTCGGCCAGGGATGGCAATATTGATTCAATCGAAAAGCGGCGCGAGCTATCCGCCTATCTTTCCGATATACGGCAGCCCACGATGCCGTCCGGCATCGTCCATGCCGTAGCCGATGACAAAGTCATTGCCCACGGTGAAACCGATATAGTCGGCCTTGGCCACGGCGTCGCGCCGCTCCTTGTCCAGCAACACCGCCACTTGCACGCTGGCCGCACCCGCCGCCTGGATCAGCGACACCGCCTTGGCGATGGTGCGGCCGGCATCCAGCACGCCATCGATCACCAGCACATGGCGGCCCGCGATCTGCTCGGAAGGACCCGCGATCATGGAAATGGCGCTCGCCACCCGCTTGTCGCCATAGGAGCGCAGCCAGATCATCTCCACGTCCATCGCCACGCCCTCCCAGGAAAGCGCCCTCAGCAAATCGGCGGCAAAGACGAAACCGCCCACCAGCACCGGCATGGCGATATCGGGCACCAGGGGGCTGCGCGCGATCGTTTGCGCCATGATGCGCACCCGTTCCTGAATCTGCTCGGCGGTGAAAAGAATCTCGGGCGTGCTCATGATCCGTCTTTGGCAAAACGCACTTCGAGATGACGCGCCGCCGCGGGAGGGCTGGCAAGCCTTGTGACGAACTTGACAGACTGGCCCGGTGCCAGGACCTGGGCGGTGGGCTTGAAGGTCCAGTGATAGAGTTCGTGATTGCTGGCATCGCTCAAGGTAACGCGCACGGTC
>DATBCP010000182.1:0-6481 GCA_036270435.1 Rhizomicrobium sp.
ATCCGACCGCGCCATGGTGATCGAAGGCATCACCTTGTTGGAGAAAAGCGGCGGGGCCTCGGGCGACTATCGTCGCGCGCCTTAGGTGGCGTGGCGACCGCAATCCGCTTCAGTGGCTGGTACAGTTGCGTTCCACATTCCTTCAGGGAGAGACGCGTGAGGCAGGGTTTTCTCTCGATTGCACTGCTGGCGGGCTTGTCCGGCGCGGCATTCGGGCAAACGTCGCCCGCATCGGAAATTGCACCCGGCGGAAAGCTGCGCGTCGGCATGATTGCCATCACGGTGCTCGGCGGCGTGGCCGAGCCCGTCGCGAGGTTCATCGGACAGAAGCTCGGCGTGCCCGTCGAACCGGTGATGTATCCGACCCCCGGCGCGTATCAGCAAAGCTTCGGCAGAGGTGAATGGGACATCGCCATCGGGCCGCGCCCCCTTGTCCCCGCGGAAAAGGCAGATTCCACAACAGACCTTTGGGTCATCAGCCTTGTCTACGTCGCCGCGCCGGGAAAGGAGTTTCCCGATGTCGCCTCGGTCGACAGGGCAGGTGTAAAGATTGGCGCGATTCGCGGCGCTCCCTCCGACATCGTGTTGACGCGGGAAATCAAGGCCGCCGAGATCGTCCGTATCCCGCTGAGCCCGACCATTGCGGCTGATGCAGCCGATCTGCTGCGCTCCGGCAAGATTGACGTCTTTGGCGCCGACTCTGGCGTTTGCTATCCTGCCGCCGATGCCTTGCCTGGCGCCAAGATCGTCCCGGGCGCGTTTGCGATGGTCCGTGTGACGGCCTCGTTGCCGAAAGGCCGTTCTGCGGCGGCGCAGGCTGCACTCGCGACACTCATTGATGAAGCAAAACAGACCGGCGTAGTGCAGAAGGCGATCGAGGCGAAGGGCCTCAGGGGTGTGAACGTTGCCACGAAATAGCAGGAATGGCGAGGGCGTGACCAAGCAGGCCGGATGTGCGAAGCAAATTCGAGACACCGGGTTGGCAAGCTGGATCAAATTTGTCCACCCGGCCTAGCGGATTGTGAACCCCGCCCTCTCGAAAATACTGCGCGCTTCCTTGCCGCTCAAGAAAAGCAGGAATGCCGTGCTGCCGGGCGACGCATTCCTGGTCAGGGCGGCAGGATAGACGATGGGCGCATGCGTGCTTTCCGGAAAGATGCCGATCACCCGCACATTGGGCGCCACTTTCGCGTCCGTGGCATAGACGATGCCATAGGGCGCCTCGCCGCGCGCAACATATTCCAGCGCCACCCGGACATTCTCCGCATTCGCGAGTTTGGGCGCGACCTTGTCCCACACGCCCAATGCGGTCAGGGCCTCCTTGGCATATTTGCCTGCCGGCACCGATGCCGGATCGGCCAAGGCCAACCGGCGGTCACCCAGCGCGCCGGCCAGGTCGAAGTGCGGTGCGATTTTTGGGGCCGGCTTGGCGCCGGGGCCGGCGACCAGCACCAATTTATTGCCCAGAAGCTCCTTGCGGCTTTCTTTTGCGATCAGGCCCTTGCTCTGGAGATAATCCATCCAATCGGTATCGGCCGACAGGAAAAGGTCGGCGCCAGCGCCCTGTTCGATCTGCCGGGCCAGGGTCGAAGACGCCCCGAAAGACAGGGTGACGGTCACCCCCGTCCTGGCCTTGTAAGCCTCGGCCACTGCTTTCAGACTGTCGGTGAGGGAAGCGGCGGCAAACACCGTCACGGGTGGCGCGACAGGCTGGGCATTCGCTCCCGGGGGCGCGCCGCAGGACAAGAGAACAAGAACGAGCGCGGCGAAAGCGCGGCGATTGGTGGAGGGCACGGGTCTCGGCCTGGTTTTTCCAGCAAGCGTTAGATACGATTGGAAATAGCGTGTCACAGTGCGGCGATCCTGCCAAGTCGGCTTCCGTCACCCCTGGCGGTCTTCTGTCTGTGACGGAAGCCCGGGCAAGAATGCTGGCTTTGGTGTGCCCGCTGGATACCGAAAGCGTCCCCTTGCAGGCGGCGCTGGGCCGGGTGCTGGGGGATGCTGTTGTGGCCATGCGCGACCAGCCGCCGTTCCCCGTCTCCGCCATGGACGGCTATGCCGTACGCAGCAGCGATACGCCAGGCGGTTTGCAGATCGGCGGAGAATCCGCTGCCGGTCATGGCTTTGAGGGGCGCGTCGAACCCGGCATGGCCATCCGTATCTCGACCGGGGCCGCCATGCCCGAGGGCAGCGATACGGTCGTCATGCAGGAAGATGTTCGCCGTGAGGGTGATCATCTGGTCGTTCCTGCGGTGAAAGCGGGCGAGAATATCCGGCCGCGCGGTGGCGACTTTTCCGCCGGGACAGTCCTGCTCCCCAGGGGCCGCCTCCTTGATGGCGTGGCGCTGTCGATGGTGGCAGCAGCCGGAGCAGGGCAGGCGCGGGTCATGCGCGCCCCGCGGGTGGCGATTTTGAGCAGCGGCGATGAATTGGCGCCGCCCGGTTCGGAACCGGGGCCTTACCAGATTTTCGATTCCGCCACCTTCGGCATTATGGGATTGGTGCAGGCTTGGGGCGGCGTTCCCAATCGGCTGGCGGTTGAAAAGGACGATGTCGAGGCGATCGCCCGGGCCGCGGAACGAGGTTTCAAGGACAGCGACATTCTGGTGCTGGTCGGTGGCGCCTCGGTCGGGGATCACGATCATGGGCGTGCGGCGCTGTCGAAGCTGGGCCTTGTGCTTGCGGTCGAGAAAATCGCGGTCAGGCCCGGCAAGCCGACCTGGTTCGGCACCACGCCGCACGGGCGCGTGCTGGGATTGCCGGGCAATCCGGCTTCCGCGCTGGCCTGTGCCACGCTTTTCCTGCGCCCGTTGATCGAGGCGATGTTGGGCCGTGACCCGCAAGCCTGTGTCACGATGCACCGCGCCCGCCTGCTTCGCGCGCTTCCTGCAAATGGGGCGCGGGAACATTATCTCCGGGCGCGGCAGGATGTGGATGGCGATGGGCAACAAACAGTGCAGGCTTTCGGCGATCAGGATTCCTCGCTGATTTCCGTCTTCGCCGCCGCCAATGCCTTGATCCGCCTTCCGCCGGATGCGCCGGAATCCGCGGCGGGGGCGCCGGTCGATGTCCTGCCGCTGGGAGGCGTTTGATGCTCTCGGCGGCTGAGACCCAGATCCTGGCGACCAGTTTCAGCGTGGCATCGCTGGCCTTGCTTTGGTCCTTGCCGCTTGCCATCGCCTGCGCCTTCCTGTTGGCGCGCCGGTTTCGCGGCACGTTCCTGCTGGACGGGTTGGTGCATCTGCCTGTCATCCTGCCGCCCGTTCTCACCGGCTTTCTGCTTCTCTTGCTGTTCGGCCGTAACGGTCCCATCGGCCATTGGCTGGAGCAGGTGGCCGGAATCCGGCTTGTCTTCACGCGCCAGGGCGCGGCCCTGGCCACCGCGGTGATGATCTTTCCCATCCTGGTGCGTGCCAGCCGTATAGCGTTTGAGAGCATGGATTCCCGCTTGCTGGAAGCAGCGGCGATGCTGCGGGCCGGGCCGTGGGACCGCTTTTTCTCCATCGCCCTGCCATTGGCCGGCCCGGGAATCCTGGCTGGGGCCGTCACCGCTTTTGCCGCCGGCATGGGCGAGTTCGGCGCGGTGATCACCTTCGCCGCCAACATTCCCGGCCAGACCCAGACGTTGCCTCTGGCGATCTACGCCGTGCTGCAGCAACCGGGCGGCGAGGACGAGGCGATGCGCCTGGCGGCGATGTCCTTCACACTCGCCATGAGCGGACTGATCGGGGCGGAGGTCCTGCAACACTGGATGCGGCGGCGGCTGCGCGGATGAACGCACTGGATGTCGAGGTCCGGCTGACGCGAGGCGCCTTTCGCCTGGAGGCGAAATTCCGCGCGCCCGGCGACGGCATCACGGTTCTGTTCGGTCCCTCCGGCAGCGGCAAGTCCAGCCTGTTGTCGGCGATCGCGGGACTTGTCCCTTGCGGGGGATATGCGCGGCTGGGGCGCGATCTTTTGTGCGACAGCGCTGTGGACTTGGATGTGCCGCCCCATCGACGCGGCATCGGCATGGTGTTCCAGGATGCGCGACTGTTTCCCCATCTCACGGCGCGGCAAAACATTGCCTATGCCTTCCAGCGCGCGCCAAAAGACCGGCGTCGGGACATCGGGGAAGTGGCGCAGTTCTTTGACATCGCGTCGCTGCTGGACCGTCCCGTGGGCAATCTATCAGGCGGCGAAAAGAGCCGGGTGGCGCTGGCGCGCGCACTGGTGGGGACGCCGGATTACCTTTTGCTGGACGAACCTTTCGCGGCCCTGGATGGAATCCGCCGCCGGGCTTTCATCCAGGTGCTCCTGGACATGCACAGGAGTTTTGGCCTGCCCATGCTGGTGGTGACGCACAGCATCGACGATGCGGCTGCGCTTGCCTCCCATCTGGTGGCGCTGCAGGCCGGGCGGGTGGTGGTATCGGGCGCCTTCGACGAGGCGACGCGCGAGCCCACTTTCACCGCGCTTTTGGACCCGCGCGATGAAGGTACCGCGGTTTCAGGGCTTCTGCTCGATAGTGGCGTGGAACCGGGCCACAAATACCTGTGGCTGCGGGCCGACCATGTCGTGCTGGCGGCGGAACTGCCGAGGGCGCTGTCGGCGCGCAATATTCTGGAGGGCGAGATCGCCGTGGTTCGAACCGAGGAAGGGGGCGGCCGGTTGGTGGAACTCAAGACCGCTGTGGGCCCGATCCTGTCGCGGGTGACCCAGGACGCCGTGAAGGAATTGGGTCTGGCCGAAGGCAAACGTGCCTGGGCGCTGGTGAAAGCCCATGCCCTGCAGCATTAAAGGCTCTTTGTACCAATTGTGAGCGATAACATGGATCCTTGCTCCGGCAGGATTTTGCAAGGTGCGATTTTCTGCCAGTATGCAGGAACAATAAAAATTCAGGGGGTTAGCGTTGCTTAGCAGCGAAGAACGTCGGCGACTGGAAGATATCGGGTTCATGACCTGCATAACCCTGGTGTTGCTGGGCAATTATGCGCAGACCGGGCATTTTGGCGGTCCCCTGGCATACACGCCCTTCAATGTGGCGATGCATCTGGTAGGCCCGGAACGCGGCGGGCTCGCTTACGACTATCGCCGGCCCAAGCATCCGTTCGGCGACAAGTTCATGATGGCGGCCGGCCATAGCGTACCGACCTGCTACGCGCTTTACATGATCCTGGGCCAGGCGCTGGAACGCCGATTCAAGCTGACGGGCGACAAGCGCTATTACGCCGATCCCCATGTTGCGATGTTGCCGGTCGACGCCTTGGGCTTCCGCCGCGGTGCCGGCGCGCTCAAGACTATTTTGGCCGAGAATGGGCTTGCCGACGATCCGCTATTCGCCCAGGCCAAGGCGCGGGGTATCAAGGCCTTGTCCGGCCATGCCGAAAGCATCGATGTCACCAATGACGTCAACGGCGGGCCCTCGGGCGTGGGTATCGCCACGGCGGCCGGCAAGGCGGCCTTCTGGGATATGGCGGGCGCGAAAGGCGGTCCCAAGATCATGGCTTTGGAAGGCGAGTTCGCCATGACCGAAGGCCATGCGCAGGAGCTCAAGACCCAGGCGCTGGCGCTGAAAGTCGGCAAGCGGCTGAGAGTCATCCTGTCCGACAACAATGCCGGCATCGACGATGTGCTTTTGGGCGGTGTGATAGACAAGAAGTTCACCGGTTACAATCTGATGGAGCAGTGGACTTCTTATGGCTGGAATGTGCTCGCCGTCGAGGATGGCGGCGATTACGGCCAGATCGTTGCCGCGCTGGAGGCGATGGAGGCCGGCGATCCGGCGGACAGGCGGCCGATGATCGCCATCGCCAAGACCACCAAGGGATATTGGCCGGCGGCTTCCAACGGCCAGCTGACGCCGACGGTCAGGCAGATCGTCAGCTATCCAAGCCATCCTTACGGCTACAAGATGAACTCCGATTATTTTGCGGCGCTGGCCGGCACCTTCGAAGAGCGTTACGGCATCGAATTCGACGGCATCCGCAAGGGTGCCGTGACTAACGAACGCGAACGCCTGATCCAGTTCAAGACCAATATCGACAAGGTGATGTCCGTCCTGGATCAGAACGGCCTGGGCGATTGGCTGGCCGAGCGGCTGGTGACACTCGGTGATGCCATCAAGGATGATCGCGACGTCTTCTTCACCAAGGAAGGCAATTCCTTCCTGGATGACAGGCTTCGCCCCCGCAATCTTCCGCAAGAGCCGGTGAAGGTCACCGCGTCCAACCATGCCTCAGGCGCCAGCAAGGATGTTTCCGTCGCCCTGTTCCGCAAGCCGGGAGAGGCGGCGGGCGCGCGCCGTGCCATTTCCGAAATCATCAAATGGATGAACTACGTCACGGACAACCGCTTCGTCACCTTGGCGGCGGACCTGTCGGAATCCATCAATGTGGAGCATGGCAGCTTGTGGGGCCATTATGACCCGGAGACCAATCCGCTGGGCACCCGGATCAAGGCGGCAATCCAGGAAGCCGGCAATGTCGCCAGCGCCATCGGC
>DATBCP010000183.1:0-4599 GCA_036270435.1 Rhizomicrobium sp.
TGGGACGAATTTGGGAAGGTAAGCCGCCTTCACCGCATATTCGAGCGAGACGTCCGCGCAGGCGCCGTTGGCGATAAACAGCCCCAGTAACGACAGCGTGGCACAGCGCGCGCGCATGCTACAGACTCTGGCGCAGGTTCAGCATGAAGGCGCGCGGAACATATTGCGGAGGATAGGTCGAGGGATCATTGGCCTCCAGATGGCGCGGGTTGAGCAGGTTGAATCCTTCCAGGGAAATCTCCGTCGTGCTTGTGGCGCGCCAGCCGACCCTCACATCCATCTCGGTATAAGCACCGACCAGAACCTTGGTGTTGCCGGTGGTGGCGTCCCGCGCCTTGACATGGCCGATACTGCGCAAAGCCGCATCGAATTCCCAGTCCTCAAGCACATTCATCTCGGAACGCAGCTGTGCCTGGTAGGGCGGGTCCTGGCCCAACGACTGACCAAATGTCAGATCCACACGGTTGGGCTTGAGATGTTCGGTGCGCTGGAGCCAGTTGGCGCCGAGGCTGAGGCGCCACCAATCGGTCAGGGCATATTTGGCCCAGGCTTCAGCGCCGTAACTGTCGCCGGTAATGCCGTTGCGCAGTTGGGCCGGGGCGATGGTCACCGGTGTGTAACTCTCGGTGCGCAGGTCGTCATACAGATTGTAATAAAGCGACAGCGACAGAGACAGGCTTTCCAGCGGCTGGCCGCGATAACCCGCTTCATAGGCGGTGAGCTTTTCGGAATGAAAGCGCGGCGATGGCAAGAGGAAGCCGGGCACCTGCAGCTGGCGGTCGACTTTGGAGGGTGTGCGCACCGCGCGGCTGACCGACGCCCACAGCATGTCGGTGTCCGTCATCTGCCAGGCCAGACGCAGGTCCGGCATGAAATCGACATTGGAGAAGGAACTGTTCTCGATCTTGATCCCGGTGGTGACTTTCAACCGGTCGAGCAGGTGGAAGGAATCCTGGGCGAAAAGATTCTCGATATCGAGATGGGTGACGGGATTGGCAAAGAATGAGGTGGAAGAATAAATCGCCTCCTTGGAATGGCGATATTCCCCGCCCCAGATGAAGGTATCGTTCCACCACAGAGCGGTGTTGTGCTGGACCTGCAAGTCGGCGGTATCCAGCTGCTCGCGCAACTGACCCACCACGATCTGCGAGCTCTCATCGTTATAAGCCTGCATCTCCAGGCTGGAGCCGCTTGCCAGTTCATGGCTCCAGCGCGTGTTGAGATTGTACCCCCGGTTGCGCTTGCTGGCCGTGCCAGGCGTGGAATTGGCATAGGCGTCGCCTTGCAAGGTGAGGTTGTCGCCATCGAACTTCTGGTCCAGCCGGAAGCCCCCTTGGTTGCGGACCCAGCCGGTCCGCGACGTATCCAATGCGGACACCGGCGACGCCTTGTTGGCATGGCTGGTCCGGCCATACAGACGCAAGGCGCCGCCGTCCCAGGGGCTGAAACCATAGCGCGCCATCACCTTCATGTCTTCGGTGCCGGCGGTGGCGTCGAGCAGGGCGCCCTGTGTGTCGCCCGCGCCCTTGGTGACGACATTGATCACGCCATTGACGGCATTCGCGCCGTAAAGCGTGCCGCCCGGCCCACTGATCACTTCGATGCGCGCGATATCGGCCAGCGGCACATCGACATTCTCCCAGAACACCGTCGAGCCAAGCGGGGAATAGACGTTGCGGCCGTCGATCAGCACCAACAGCTTGTTGGCGGCTTCCGGGGAATTGAAGCCGCGCGCCGAGATGGTGTAGCTGAAGCCGTTCAGGCGTGCGACTTCCAGGTTGGGCGCCAGCCGCAAGGCTTCCGGCAGGTTGATGGCGCCGGCGCGGCGGATGTCGTCCGCGCTAATGACAAAGACGGCAGCCGGGGCCTGGGCCAGGGGCTCCGGGCGGCGTGAAACCGATGTGATCGCGACATTGGCCAACTCCTCGATGCTGAGTTGGCGAACATCGTTCGGAATGGAGGAATTAACAGTTTGGCCCTGAGCTGCCGGCGTCAACAGGTTGACAGCCAGCCACAGACTGGCGGATGAAATCCCGCGCCTACGCCAGAACGGCACTCAAAGCCCCTTGCCTTCGCCCCTTGACTTGGTCTGGCCCGTTGCAGAGCCACCGCCTTTCTAACTAAACCCGGTAAAGGAAGTTCCAGCAAGCGGCGGTGGTCATTTCGGCGCAACCAGGCCGCGATGCTCCAGCATAGGGGTGATATCCGGATCCTTGCCATAGAAGGCCCGGAACATGGGGCCGTAGTCCAGGGTATGGCCGCGCGACAGGATCAGGTCGCGGAAGCGCTGGCCATTGGCGCGGGTCAGCCCGCCATGCGCGGTGAACCAGGCATAGGCGTCATCATCCAGCATTACCGTCCATTGATAGGCATAATAGCCCGATGCATAGCCATTGGCCCAGATGTGCAGGAAATAGCTGGAGCGATAGCGTGTCGGCACATTGGGAAAATCGGTGCCGGTTTTTTTCAGCGCCTGGCTTTCGAACCGGTCGACATCCTGCTTGGGCATGCCGGCGGGCAGCATATGCCATTGCATGTCCAGCTCCGACGCCGCCAGCAATTCGCCCAACGCATAGCCCTGGCCCCACTTCTCCGACTGCTTGATGCGATCGACCAGCGCCTGCGGAATGGGCGCGCCGGTTTTGTAATGGACGGCATAATGCTTGAGGACATCGGGATAAAGCGCCCAATGTTCATTGAACTGGGAGGGAAATTCGACAAAGTCGCGCGCCACATTGGTTCCCGACACCAGCGGATAGGTCTGGTTGGCGAACAGCCCATGCAAGGCATGGCCGAACTCGTGGAACATGGTGGTGGCATCGTCGAAGCTGATCAAGGCCGGCTGGCCGGGCGCAGGCTTGGGCAAATTGGCGACATTGTAGATCACCGGCTTGGTGCCCAGGAGCTTTGACTGATTGACGAAGTTGCTCATCCAGGCGCCGCCGTTTTTGTTGTCGCGCTTGAAATAGTCGAAATACATCAGCCCCAGCGATGAGCCATTCTGCTCGAACACTTCATAGACCATCACATCCGGCTGATAGACCGGGATGTCCTTGCGCTCCTTGAAGGTGAGCCCATAGAGCCGGTTGGCGGCATAAAAGACGCCATCCTTCAGCACCTTGTTCAATTCGAAATAGGGTTTCAGCGCCGCATCATCCAGCGCATATTTTTCCTTGCGCACTTTTTCGGCATAGCGCTCCCAATCGTAAGGCGCGAGATCGAAATGGGCCCCGTCCTTATCAATGGCGGCCTGGATCAGCCGCGCTTCCTCTGCCGCCTTGGCGCGGGTGGGGTCCACCAGCTGGCCGAGGAATTTCTGCACAGCGTCCGGCGTCTGCGCCATCTGGTCGTACAGCACATAAGCGGCGAAGTTGGGATAGCCCAACAGCTTGGCCTTTTCGGCCCGCAGGCTGGCCAGTTCGGCAATAATGGCGCGGGTGTCGTTGGCGTCGCCCTTCTCGGTGCGCGTCCAGCTTTGCTGGAACAGTTTTTCGCGAACGCTGCGGTCCTCAAGTGACGTCAAAAGCGGCTGCTGGGTGGTGTTCTGCAGCGGGATGACATACTTGCCTTTCAGCCCGCGGGATTTGGCGGCGTCCGCCGCGGCGGCGATTTCCGCATCACTCAGGCCCTTGAGCTGCGCCTTATCGTCTATCACCAGCGCGCCTTTCTTGGCGGCGGCCACGAGCTTCTGCTGAAAAGACGTCTCCAGGCTGGCGTCGCGCTTGTTGATCTCTTTCAGCCGCGCCTTGTCCTTTGGCGCAAGATTGGCGCCGGCATGGACGAACTGGCGGTAGTATAAGGTCAGCACCTGCAGCGCTTCGCTGTCCAGCTTCAGGCTGGCGCGGCGGTCATAAAGCGCCTTGACCCGCGCGAACAATTTCTCATTGAGGAAAATCGCATCACTATGCGCCGCCAACTTGGGCGCTTCCACGGTCTGCACCTCGTCCAAGCTGGGATTGGTGTTGGCCTGCACCACGCCCAAGAAGGTGTTGTTCACCCGCTCCAGCATGCGCCCCGAGCGTTCCATCGCCGCGATGGTGTTGTCGAAACTGGGTTCGGCCTTGTTGCCGGCGATGGCCTCGATCTCGGCCAGTTGCTGGCGCATGCCCTGCTCAAAGGCCGGCTGGTAATCCTTGTCCTTGATGATGTCAAAGCGCGGCGCCTGGTAGGGCAAAGAGCTGGGCGCATCGAAAGGGCCGGCGGCGCGGGCCGGGGCGGCCATTGCGATGAGAGCCGCAGCCGATAGCAGTCTGGCAGGAAGACAATTGCGCATCGATCCGTCCCATGAAATGCAGGCGGATATTACCTGCCTCTTGCGGCTTCGCTAGTGTCGTGCCTCAACTGGCGGCATTCCGCTCAAACTTGTCATGGCCCACGGGAGTGCCGGCCATGACAGTTGGGCGTGGTTTTATTGAGCGCGGACCTTATATCAGTTTGCCGGCGGCCCGCAGCGCGGCCGTGGCCGCCACGACCTCCTCACGGATGGCCTGCTGCTTGTGCTTGCCGAGCGTGATCACCGTCTTGACCTCGGGCGCATATTCGCCGGGCAAGGCGGCCCGGATGGCAATGACCTGGGCGGGATCGATCTTGACGGGGCTG
>DATBCP010000184.1:0-6158 GCA_036270435.1 Rhizomicrobium sp.
GGGGATGACACGCCTTCGGCGTGTCATTTCACCTGATAGGTCTTCGAATACCCATTCCTGTCATTGGTCATGGTGACCTTGCCGTCTTTGCTGATCTCGGCATGGATGGCATAGCCCTGGTCGGGCGGCACGGTGAACAATTCCTTGGCATGGGCGGCAACTGCCGCCGCCGGCGGATTGAGATTGGCGATCATGTTCTTGTCGCCGCTCCATTCCGGGTGGGCGAAGCTCTCATGGGTTTGCCAAAAGCCCATCAGGCCCGGCGAAGCCTTGATCAGCTTGATGGGGTCCTGGTCGCCGCCCTTCTTGCCGCCGGAACCCATCAAGGCGATATCGGGATGCATATCGGCGATGGACGCCGGGTTGCTGGAGATGCTGGAGCCATGCTGGGTGACGATCAACAGATTGACATGCCCCAGCTTGCCGGCGGGACATGACAATTCGCGTTCCTTGTCCCACGACAAATCGCCGAACAGCGCGACGGAGACCTTTCCGTAGCGCAATAGCGAGGCGACCGAACGCCGGTTTTCTTCGCCGCCGACATCCTTGGTGCTTTTGCTCTCGGCCGTGTCGCAAGCCGGATTGGGCGCGCCCGCACCCGGCAGCGGCTTGGACAGGACCACGCCGTTGCTGGAGACGATGGTGTCGGTCATGGAGCCGATCGGGATCACCTGCCCCGGCTTGGCCACGATGTGCTTGTGGCCTTTGATAACCTCGAGATATTTCGGATAGAGGATGTCCGGCGCACCACCCGGCAATTGCGGATCGTCCTTCACCCCCGGCGGAAGGTGTTCGACATTGGGTCCGTGGTCGATGAAGGTGTCCACCGGCATGAGCTTCACAAGCTCCATCACCCCGCCGACATGATCCATGTGGTAGTGGGTGACGATCAGGTAATCGATCTTGGAGACACCCAGTTTCTTGGCCGCAGCGACAATGCGCTCGGCGCTGTTCTCGGCGCCGTCGGGCGAAGGCAGCAGGCCGTAATTGCCGGGCCAGCCGGTATCGATCAGCAGCGACTTGCCTTCCGGGGTGACGAACAGGGTGCCGCCGCCGCCCTCCACGTCGACGGAGACGATCTTGAGCGTCCCTTCCGCGGCAATCGCCGGAACGCTAAAGGCCGATGCCAGCAGCGCGGCGGCAAAAACCTTTGCAAATGTTTTCTGCATCATGATGGGTTCGCCGAGTAGGTCTTATTGTAACCATTGCGCTCATTGATCACCGTCACCTTGCCATCCTTCTGGATGCGCAGGCGCAAAGCGAACGCCTTGTCCTTGCTCTGGTCGGTGCCGGGATTGGCGATCATGTCGGTGGGGACATTCACATCGGGCGCGACCGTGGTGGTGTGAAGCTGCCACACGCCCTGGATGCGCGGGCTGGCCTTGATGGTCTTCATCCGCTCGGCATCGGCGCCCTTGCGCGCGGAATTGCCGACGATGGCGACGATGGGGGCCAGCGCGTTCACCGCGGCGGGGCTGCCGGACAAGGCCGTGCCGTGATGGGTGGCGAGATAGACATCGACCTTGCCGATCTTGTCGATGGGGCAGAACAAGTCCTTTTCCCGGTCCCAGGTGAGGTCGCCGAACACGGCGATCTTCGCCTTGCCATAGGTGATCAACGAGGCCGTGGAGCGGGCATTCTCCTCCCCGCCATTGTTGTGCATCGCCTCCATCCCGGCGCAGGAAGGATTGTTCTCGCCCGCGCCCGGCAGCGGCTTGGGAAGCGGCTTGGCGTCGGCCGTCACGATGGTGACGGTCAGACTGCCGACGTGGAACACATCACCCGGCTTTGCGACAATGTGGCGGTGCTTGCCGATCAGTTCGACATAGTGCCGGTAACCCGCGGCGGTGGAACCCGGCGGCGGGTTCTTCATATCGATCTGCGGCGCATCGGGATTGGGGGATGCGGTGGTCTCCCGGTTCTCGCCATGGTCGATGAAAGTGTCGATCGGCATGCGGGCGAGAAACCCTTCCAACCCGCCGATATGGTCGCCATGATAGTGGGTGGTGATCAGGTAATCGATCTTCTTGACCCCCAGGGCATGCGCCGCGGCGGCAATGCGCGCCGAACTTGGATTGTCGCCGGTGATGCGGCTCTGCTCCGGGTTGCCGGTGTCAATCAGCAGTGATTTGCCTTCGGGGGTGACGAACAAGGTGCCGCCGCCGCCCTCGACATCGATGGCGACCATCTGCAGGGCATCGTCTTTTGCCGTTGCCGGGATTGCCGCAAGCGGCAGAACGGCAAGCGCCGACAAGGGAACGAATTTCATGATCGTGCGGTACAACGGCGCCTCCCAAAAATTTTTCGCGAGACTAGAGGTTTTGGGATGCAGCCGCTAGGCTTGACCCATGATCCCGATCACCGGAAAAGCCCATGACCTGGGCGATGGTTTTTTCGTCACCCGCCTCTTGCCGCAGATGGCGCGGCGCAGCATCGGCCCCTTCGTGTTTTTCGACTATTTCGGTCCGGTGAATTTTGCTCCCGGCAAGGGCGTGGATGTGCGGCCGCATCCCCATATCGGACTGGCCACCGTCACCTATCTGTTTGAGGGCTCGCAGGTCCATCGCGACACGCTGGGCTCGGTGCAGGAGATCAAGCCCGGCGATGTCAACTGGATGACGGCGGGCCGCGGCATCGCCCATAGCGAGCGGACCGGCGATGCCGTGCGCGCGGCCGGACATCGCCTGCATGGCATCCAGAGCTGGATAGGCCTGCCCCAGGCCGATGAGGAAGCGCCGCCGGAATTCCATCATGTCGGCGTGGCGGACTTGCCCGAGCGTGATGACAAGAATGTCACCCTGCGGCTGATCGCGGGATCGGCTTTCGGCCTCGCCTCGCCGGTCAGGACCTTCTCGCCGATCTTCTATGCCGATGCGCGTTTCTCAGCCGGAGGCGCGTTGCAGTACGCCGCCGAGCACGAGGAGCGCGCCCTTTTTGTCATCGAAGGCGAAGTCCAGACCGGCACCATCGAAGTGCATGGCCCCGGCGCCATGCTGGCGCTAGAAAAGGACGAAGAGGTTACGCTGTATGCCGACGCCCCGGCGCGGGTGATGCTGCTGGGCGGCGCCAGGCTGGACGGCGAACGCCATATCTGGTGGAACTTCGTATCGTCCTCCCGGGACCGCATCGAACGCGCCAAGCAGGAATGGCGGGAGGGCAGGTTCGGCCTGATCCCCGGCGACGACAAGGAATTCATTCCACTCCCCGAAGACAGACGTTAAGTCCTGTTTCCAACCCGTTGGAGTCTGATCCGTGAAATACAACCGTCTCGGCAATACCGGCCTGTTCGTTTCTGAAATCTGCCTGGGTACCATGACCTTTTCTGGCCAGAATTATTTTGGCGGTGTCATCGGCACATTGGGTCAGAAGGAAGCCACCGCTCTGGTCGCGCGCAGTCTGGAGGCGCGGGTCAATTTCATCGACACCGCCAATGTCTATTCCTTTGGCGAATCCGAGAAGATGACCGGCGTGGCGCTGAAGGAATTGGGCGTCAAGCGAAACGATGTGGTGCTGGCGACCAAGGTCTATGGCCGGATGGGACCGGGCCCCAACGATATGGGCGCCAGCCGCGGCCATATCATGGACAGCATCAGCCGGAGCCTGGAGCGGCTGCAGACCGACCATATCGACCTGTATCAAGTCCATCACTCCGACACGGTCACTGGCGTGGAAGAGACCATGCGGGCGCTGGACGATCTCGTCAGCCAAGGCATGGTGCGTTATGTCGGCGTTTCCAACTGGGAAGCCTGGAAGATCATGAAGGCCAACGGCGTTGCCGACAAGCGCGGCTGGACCAGGATCGAAACCACCCAGGTCTATTATTCCATCGCCGGCCGGGACTTGGAGCAGGATATTGTGCCGATGATGCAGGACCAGAATATCGGCTGCCTGGTGTGGAGTCCGCTCGCAGGCGGCTATCTCGCTGGCAAGTATACACCGGACGGCGACGGCAAGGTCGAGCCGGGCCGCCGGGCCCAGTTCGATTTTCCGCCTATCGACAAGGACAAGGCCGATAAGATCGTAGGCGCCATGCGCGAGGTCGCCAAGGCCCATGGGGTGTCGGTGGCGCGTGTCGCGCTGGCCTGGGTGCGGCAAAAGCCGTTCGTCACCTCCACCATCGTCGGCGCCAAGACATTGGAACAGCTCAACGACAATCTGGAAGCCGTCGGCTTGACTTTGTCGCCGGAGGAAATCGCAAAGCTGGACGAGATCAGCGCCGATCGGGCGCAATATCCCCATTGGATGATCAAGCGCAACAACGCTACCCGCATTCCCACCGGCGAACCGGTGAAAGTGGGCGGGCCAGCGCCGAAGAATTGATGAATTAGGGTTTCACTGTTTGCGGCGCGCGGGCATGCTTTGCGCGACAAAATCCAGGAAAGCGCGCACCTTTGCCGGAGGCAAGTGGCGCGAAGGATAATAGCTGTACAGCCCATAGCGCTCCTCGCTCCAGTCGGGCAGCACCTGCACCAGCGCCTTGCCAGCCAATAGCGGCTCAAGCCCGAAGGCCACGCTCTGCGCGATCCCTTGTCCTGCCACGCAAGCTGCCAGCTTGGTGGCCAGATCATTGAAGATGACCCGGCCTTTGGCTGCGACTTCCACCACCTGCCCTTTCCTATGAAACTCCCAGTCGAACGGCCTGCCGCTAATGGGATCGCGGTACATCAGGCATTCATGGCTCAAGAGGTCGGTCGGACGGCGCGGTATGCCGTGGCGCGCCAGATAGGACGGTGCCGCAATGGCAATGATGCGCGTCTCCAGAATCTTTGCGGCAATCAGGCCTGGTGGACCGATCTCGCCGAAACGCACGGCCACATCCATGCCTTCCGCCACCAGGTCGCCGGGCGTGTCGCGCACGGTCAGTTCCAGTGAGACCTCGGGATAGCGCCGCAGGAAATCCGGCAAGCGCGGCGCCAAGACCAGCCGGGCGAACCAGGGATCGGCGTTGACCCTGAGCCGGCCGCGCACCGTTCCAGCCGTAGCGGCGGCATCGCTGATGGCCTCTTCCAGCCCCGCCAGCAGGGGCACAACTTGGGCGTGGAAGCGGCGGCCTTCCTCGGTCAGGCGCACGGCGCGCGGACTGCGGTCGAACAAGCGCACTCCGAGCTGCGCTTCCAGCCGGGCGACCGCCCGGCTGACCCCGGAAGGCGTCAGCCCCAAAATCTCGCCGGCGCGTACGAAGTTTCCGGTCTCCACGACCTGTGCCAGCACACCGATGCCGGGAAGCAGCCTGCCATCGAACGCCATGATGATCTCCTGTCATCATTGAAGCGACAAAGATGCGCTGGAAGCAACCGTCTTGTCGAGAGAGGCTTGCGTCGGGTCTCAAACAGGAGAGAGGCATGACGCTCAACGAAAAACACATCGCGGTCCTGGGTGGCAGTTCGGGCATCGGATTTGCCGTGGCGCAAGCAGCGGCAAAGGAAGGTGCCCAGTTGACAATCGCCTCCAGCCGCAAGGCCAGTATCGAAGCGGCACTGGTGAAGCTGCCTGGCGGGACCCATGGTCATGCGGTGGACCTCAAGGACGAAGCGTCGATCCAGGCGCTGTTCGGCAAGGTGGGCGCGCTGGATCATCTGGTGTTCACGGCCGGTGAAAGTCTGCAGCTCGCCAAGCTTGCCGACGTCGATCTGGCCGCCGCACGCGAATTCTTCGCCCTGCGCTACTGGGGCGCCTATGCCGCCGCCAAACACGCTGCACCGCTGATCCGCTCCGGCGGCTCCATCACATTTACGTCAGGCTTGGCCGGCCAGCGCCCGCATTCCGGCTGGTCTGTAGCCAGCAGCATTTGCAGCGCCATGGAAGGTCTCACCCGCGCCTTGGCGGTCGAACTGGCGCCCATCCGCGTCAACATCGTCAGCCCCGGCGTGGTGAAGAGCCCGCTCTGGTCCAATATGAGCGAGGCCGATCGCCAGGGTCTCTACAAAGCCATGGCCGAAACGCTTCCGCTTCGCCACGTCGGCGAGCCCGAGGAAGTGGCCCAGGCCTATCTCTATCTGATGAAGCAGAGTTACGGTACGGGGCAGCGCGTGACCGTGGATGGCGGAGGTGCGCTGGTTTGATCGGAACGGCCCGGTCTCCATGCCGGGCCGGTCTTTCAGAGGAAATTATATTCCGTGAACAGCGGGCTGAGATCGCGGCCCCATGGTCCACGAGCG
>DATBCP010000185.1:0-8845 GCA_036270435.1 Rhizomicrobium sp.
AGTTGGCTTAGCTTTTCTTATGAGCGAAGCGAATTAGAAAAGCTTGCCCTATGCGAGCGAAAGCGAGCATGCGTCGCGTTCGTACGCTGGCGCTACTCACTCGCTCAGGTACTATTCGTACATATCGCTCGTTGCCACGACGCTGTCGCTAGGCAACCCTGCTCACGCCGCGGTCGTCTCGCTTAATGTCTAAAGTGCCGCATGCCGGTGAAAACCATTGCCAGCCCCGCTTCATCGGCCGCATCGATCACCTTCTGGTCGTTCACCGAACCGCCCGGCTGGATCACCGCCGTGGCGCCGGCCTCCGCCACCACCAGCAAGCCGTCCGGAAAGGGGAAGAAGGCTTCGGATGCCGCGGCGGACCCGACCGTCCGCGGCTTGTCCCAGCCGGCGATCCTGGCGGCATCCTTAGCCTTGATGGCGGCGATGCGCGCGGAATCCACCCGGCTCATCTGGCCGGCGCCGATGCCGGCAGTCGAGCCGTCCTTCACATAGATGATGGCATTGGACTTGACGTGTTTGCCGATGGTGAAGGCCAGCAGCATGTCGGTGATTTCCCGTTCCGTGGGCTGCCGCTTGGTCACGACCTTCAGTCCGGCGCGGGTGACCCGGCCATTGTCGCGGGTCTGCACCAGAAAGCCCCCCGCCACCGAGCGATACGTCAAGGTCGGCGCCAGCGGGTCCGGCAGGCCGCCCGCCGTCAGCAGGCGCAGGTTCTTTTTCGCCGCCAGGATCCTTTGCGCATCTTCATCCGCATCGGGCGCGATGATCACCTCGGTGAAGATTTTGGAAATCTCTTCGGCCGTTTCCCCATCCAGGGTCCGGTTGAACGCCAGCACCCCGCCAAAGGCGCTGACCGGATCGCAGGTCAGGGCCGCGAGATAGGCATCTTTCAGAGTTCTGCCCAGCGCCACGCCGCAGGGATTGGCGTGCTTGATGATGGCGCAGGCCGGCGCGGTTTTGGGATCGAACTCCGCAACCAATTCATAGGCGGCATCGGTGTCGTTGATATTGTTATAGCTGAGCTCCTTGCCTTGGAGCTGTTTGGCGGTGGCGACACCGGGTCGCGCGCTGCCATCGGCATAAAAGGCCGCTTCCTGGTGCGGATTCTCGCCATAGCGCAGGCCTTGACGCAGCAGCCCACCAAAGCTGCGCCGGCGCGGCGGTTCCTTGTCGCCGTCCTTTGCCAACGCACCGGCAAACCAGTTGGAGACCGCGGCGTCATAAGCGGCGGTGCGGGCGAAGGCACGCTGGGCAAGCTTCTTGCGCAGCCCATAAGTGGTGGCGCCGCCATTGGCCTTCATCTCATCCAGCACGGCTTTGTAATCCTCGACATCCACCACCACCGTCACCCAGTCATGGTTCTTGGCGGCTGAACGCGTCATGGCCGGACCGCCAATGTCGATATTCTCGATCGTCGTCTCGAAGTCGGCGCCGCGCGCCACCGTGGCTTCGAAGGGATAAAGATTGCACACCAGCAAGTCGATGCCGGCGATGCCATGTTCCATCATGGCGGCGGCATGGTCAGGCTTGTCGCGCAGCGACAGCAATCCGCCATGCACCATGGGATGCAGGGTCTTGACCCGCCCGTCCATCATTTCCGGGAAGTTGGTGATGTCCGACACATCGGTGACGGAAAGGCCGGCATCGCGCAGTGTCTTGGCGGTTCCACCGGTGGAAATCAGCATCACGCCCTGGTCCGCCAAGCCCTTGGCGAATTCGATCAGGCCTGTCTTGTCGGAAACCGAAAGCAGGGCGCGGGCAATCTTGCGGATGGTCATGGCTGGGCTCGGATCGGGCTGAGTGCGCGCCGCTCTTAGCGCCTGTAAAAGAAATATAAAAGACCAAGGCCCGTGCTTACGCACAAGGACCAGATCACCGGGATCAGATAGTGCTCTTTGCCCCAGCTGAAGATGAAATCGCCCGGCATGCGGTCGGGATCGAAAGCCATGACGATGGGAGCCAGAATCGCCGCGCCCAGCATCAAGATCAGGCCCAACAGGATCAACTTTCGGGTCCGGGTATTCATGTCAGTCAGCCGGCGTCGAGGCTAAAGGCATGGGCGTGAGCCCCAGCTTGGCAAACAGTGCTCGGTCGCTGTCGGCAGCCGGATTGGGGGTGGTGAGCAGCTTGGGTCCGCAGAAGATGGAATTGGCGCCGGCCAAAAAGCACAGGGCCTGGGTTTCCTCGCTCATCTCCTCACGCCCCGCGGACAACCGCACCATGGAACCCGGCATGGTGATGCGGGCGACCGCAACGGTACGCACGAATTCGAGTGGATCGAACGTCTTCGCTGCCGCCGCGGCGCGCGTGCCCTCTCCCACCAGGGCGTTGATCGGCACGCTTTCAGGATGGACAGACAGGGTAGCCAGGGCATGGATCATCCCGACCCGGTCCTCGCGGCTTTCGCCCAGGCCCACGATGCCGCCGCAGCAGACGGCAAGGCCGGCATTGCGTACGTGCTCCAACGTGTCCAGCCGGTCCTGATAGGTGCGGGTGGAGATGATGTGGCGGTAATATTCCGGCGAGGTGTCGATATTGTGGTTGTAATAGTCCAGGCCGGCCTGTTTCAGCCGCAGCGCCTGGTCCGCAGTCAGCATGCCGAGGGTGACGCAGGTTTCCATCCCCAGCGCCCTGACGCCTTCGACCATGGCGCAGACCTGGTCCAGATCCTTGTCCTTGGGATTGCGCCAGGCAGCCCCCATGCAGAAGCGTGAGGCGCCGGCTTTCTTGGCCGCCCGGGCCTCGGCCAGCACGGCCTCCACCGCCATCAGCTTGGTCGCCTTCAATCCGGTCTCGTTATGCACCGACTGGGTGCAATAAGAGCAATCCTCCGGACAGCCCCCGGTCTTGATGGACAGCAAGGTCGAGGTCTGTATCTGGGTGGGGTCGAAATAAGCCCTATGAATGGTTGCGGCCCGGAACATCAGCTCCGGAAAGGGCAGGGCGAACAGGGCGGCGATTTCCTCGCGCGTCCAGTCCGACCGGGCGTGGAGGTCTCTGGCGGGTGCAGTCATGGGTACCCAGTCTAAGGGGGTTCGGCGGTTCGCAAAAGGGTGGACGGAACGGGTCCAAAACGCTAACAAAGCGGCCCGCCGAAACGTGCCCCGGTGGTGGAATGGTAGACGCGGCGGACTCAAAATCCGTTGCCGCAAGGCGTGGGGGTTCAAGTCCCTCCCGGGGCACCATTCGCTTCGCTCATGGTACCCCGTGAGGGATTCTATTCAATTTGTCCGTCCTCGCGCCCTTTGGGCGTTGCGGGCGGACGGGGCCCGGGGCACCTGCTTGCTTTGCTCGCGGACCCCGGTGGGGATTCTATCTGCCCGTCCTCGCACGCTGTGCGTGCTGCGGGCGGGCGGGGCGGGGCACCATTCGTTGCAGCCGCGGTGCCCTGAGAGGTGTTTTATTCAATTGCCCGTCCTCGCACCTCCGGTGCCGGGGCGCCATTGATATTTTAGTTTATCGGAGCTTTCGGCCTGCCGCGCCCGCCCTCAAGTCGCGCGGCCACTACGCTGTCTCACCAGAGCTTCGGTTCATATATGCCCGGGACCAGAGGGTGACGTGAAGAATCACGGCTTTCGTCCACGCTCCTTGGAGTCGGCTCAGTGCATCCTGATCCGGCATGGCATCCTTGAAAAATGACCGGATCGGAAGAACCACCGGCCGGGGTGTGTCGAAGACCGATCTCGAATTGATAATCGAGCCAGTCGTGGTCATGAGAGCGAACAGCGACATCGATGACCCACTGTACGAAGCGGCGTTTGACGCTCGCCCTATACGCATCATCCGGCGTACCGTCCGGCTTGTGAACCAGTGGGAAAGATGTCCTTCAAAAGATCGGATTATGATCCTCACGCCTTTCAGACCGGGCGGGTGGGGACGGCCGGGCGCGCACGGATTGGTGAACCCAATGCTTCGCTAGTCCTGCGATCCTTCTGACAAATTGTTCATCGGTAGCGCGCGTGCCAGAGCGCCGTCGATCAATTCCCGAACGATCTCGCAAACATCGGACTTTGATCGCCCATGTGTCGACAGCGCGGAGAAAAAGTGAAGGCTCGTCAGGGCGAATAACGTGTCCGCGAGATCGCGCAAGGTGGCTTTGTCCGTACGGGCAGCAGCGGGCATGCGATGGAGCAGTGTGGACAGAGCCTTGCGGCGGCGCTCGTTGCGTGCCGTGAGACTGTCGCGGAATTCGGCATCGGTGCCGCTTGCGGCGTGCAAGCCCTGTAGGCCGCCTTCATCATAGCTCCAAAAGTCGCAAAAGATGGCCACAAGCTTGCGAAGCCCCGCCTGCGGATCGGGGTCGGCCATCGCGTCTGCGATGCGATGCAGTCCCCCGCGCGCGGCGCGATCATCAAACACCGCTTCCAAAAGAGCCCGGCGCGAGCCGAATTGGTTGTAGACCGTAAGGCGCGTCACGCCAGCCTGCTTGGCGACCGCATCGAGAGAGAAATCACCGGCGCTACTCAACAGGTTCGCGGCGGCAGCGACGAGTTTGACCCGGGTGCGTTCCGCCGCTTCCTCCCGCGAGGCGCTCTTGTATGGCCGTGGGGCCATTCCGCTTGACTCCATAATTTCAATATACTACTTGTATAGTCAATATAATAGCAAAGGGCCTGCGTCATGCAAAACCTGCTTATTGGTGCTCTCGTCCTGCATGTGCTGGCTGCCGTATTTTGGGCCGGCTCGACTTTCGCATTGGCCCGCATGGGGGGAGAAGGGGGCGAGCGGCTGTTCCGGCCGCAAATGGGCGCGGCAGTCGTTGCGATTCTGACCGGCATGGTTCTGTGGGGATTGCTCCATTCGGGACCTCCCGGAGTCCCTGAAACGCTTCTCGGGATCGGCGCGCTATCCGCCCTCATTGCCGCCGGCGTGCAAGGCGTCCTGGTCGGTGGCGCGCGCCGCAGGCTTGCCCAAGGAGGCGAGGCTTCGGCGGGTGCGCGGCGCAGGATCGCACGCGCCGAAAGAATCGCGTCGGGGTTGCTTGCGCTCACGATCATTCTCATGACGGCCGTGCGCTACGTTTGAGGAAATGGCGTCCGCGCCATTGATCACATGGCGGCGGGGCTTAACCGGCACACAAATAGCCAACCGACCTGCTGATCCCTGAGAACGCGGGGGCTGGGAGGTTATGTCCTTGCGCCTTGCAGGCGAGTTGCGGGCGGTGCCGACCGCTTGGAGCAGCTAAAGTCTGAGCGTAACTGCGACATTGATAGCGGTAATGGGGCCGTCGACTGGAGGGATTACCGTGACAGCCAAGCCAAGATGATTCAAAAATTGCGCGTCCTCAAAGTTTGTGCCTGAGAGCCTGAGCGTAATGGCGCCAAAAAGTGGATCCCACTTATTGTACGGCTTGTATCCGCCGTTAAGGTCGGCCCCAATCTCGCCACCCAAACCGAGTCTTAGATTTGAAACATCCAAGTTCAGCGGCAGATAAGTAACGCCCGCCAGAACGGTATTTCGCCTGTAACTGTTTATGAACTCGCCGCCAATGACTGAAACATCATCGAACAGCCGGATTTCAGCGAAACCACCCCAATTGTGGTCATCATAGCCTTTGTCGTGCGGAACATGCCGCGTATAAACCGGTGCGAGAAGCGTTATTCGTGACAAAAAACTTTCATCGATTCCGGACGTGTCATCAGCCGATGCCTTACCGCTCGCCAATGAAGCGATGCCGATGGCCCACAGCATTGCGTTTGCATTTCGCGGATTGAAGTGAAATCCATGGACACGGGCCAGACGCAGCGTCAGCAGAGCGTTCCGCATATTCGCCTCCCGATCGCTATCACACTTCCACTCAAGACGAGATGCGCGAAAAGGTTAGCTCAAATACGACCTTCACTCAACGGCACGGATGCGCGGGTTCAACGAGGAACATTTTCAGATTCGGAAAGGCGGCCGCGTTGACAACGCAAGGTTTGAATTCGTGGCGGGATTCGCCATTGATCGCATGGCGCCGGCATGTTTGGTTTGGCGATGGCACGTCGCGACCATCCCAACCTGGTGCTGATCACCTGCATCCTGGCCTCCAGCCTGGCCTTTGTGGACAGTTCGGTCACCAATGTCGCCCTGCCGGCGATCGGCAAATCCCTCAAGGCCGGAGGCGCCGATCTGCAATGGGTGATCAATGCCTACCTCCTGCCGCTCAGCGCCCTGTTGCTGTTGGGCGGGGCGGGGGGCGACCGTTATGGCCGCAAGCGGTTCCTGATCGCCGGGACCGCCTTGTTCGCCGCCGCTTCCATCGCGTGCGCACTGGCGCCAAACCTGACGCTGCTTTTGATCGGCCGCGGGCTGCAGGGCACCGGCGCGGCGGTGCTGATGCCCAACAGCCTGGCGATTTTGGGCGCCAGTTTTTCCGGCGAGGCACGGGGCCGCGCCATCGGCATCTGGGCCTCCATCGGCGCGGTGATGGCGGCCATCGGCCCAGTGCTGGGCGGCTGGCTGATCGATACGGCGGGATGGCCTTCCATCTTCCTGATCAATCTGCCGCTGGCGGCAGGCGCCATTGGGCTCGCGCTATTCTATGTCACCGACACAAGCGATGACGGCCGCACGGCGCTGGACATTCCCGGCGGTGCCTTGGCGACGCTTGGGCTGGGTGTGCTGACCTGGGGCCTGACATTGGGAACGGGCCGCGGTGGCTGGAATGCCTTTGCCGTTGCGGGCGTCCTTGGAGGTTTGCTGCTGATGCTGGCCTTGGTCGCGGTCGAGCAACGTCGCGGTGAACGCGCCATGATGCCGCTGGCCATGTTCGGCTCGTCGAGCTTCATGGGCCTGAGTTTGCTGACCTTGCTGCTCTACGGCGCGCTGGGGGCGCTGATGGTGTTGGTGCCTTACTTTCTGATCCAGGCAAGCGGATATAGCGGAATCCAGGCGGGGTCCGCCCTGGTTCCGGTGGCGATCATTCTGGCGTTGGGCTCGCCCGTGATGGGACAGATGGCGGGGCGGATGGGACCACGTATTCCGCTGACGCTTGGGCCCTTGGTGGTGGCAGCGGGTTTTGCGCTATTGTTACGTATCGAAGCCCGGACGGATTATTGGACCGGCCTGTTCCCCGCCCTGGTGGTGATTGCCTCAGGCATGGCCGGCGCGGTTGCACCCCTGACCAATGCGGTGTTGGGGGCTGTCGATGCCCGCCATACGGGCTCGGCTTCCGGTTTCAACAGCGCCATCGCACGCACGGGCGGCTTGATCGCCACCGCGCTTTTGGGCGGCGTGCTGGGCGCCAACGGCGATCGGTTGGTGACGGGCTTTCATCTCGCCACGCTGGCTTGTGCCTTGGGATGCGTCGCGGCCTCGGCCAGTGCCTTTTTCCTGATTACGAGTGATGCACGAAAATGATAGCGTGCATTCCATAAAATAAGGGGAACCTCGTCATGCGTCTCGCCGCCTTCGCCGTCCTGCTGTCCACCGCCGCGCTGGTTGTGCCGTCCCGGGCGCAGCCTTTGCCCTCGCCGTCCAGCTATCCGCCTGTGGTGGGCGAAAAGGGCGTGGTCACCAGCCATGAAGTTTCACTCGACATGGCGGAGAAGATCGCCCGCGCCGGCATCGAGGCCTGCCGCAAGATGGGCTTTCACACCACCATGGTGGTGATCGATTCCGGCGGTACCATGAAGGCCTTCCTGCGCGACGAAAAGACCGGTCCGCATACCGTCACCCTGGCGCAGGACAAGGCTTTCACCGCCCTGACCTTGGCCTCCCGTTTCGCGAGCTCGGCGACGTTCGCCACTGCGCGCAATTCCACCTTGGGTTCGCCCATGACCAATATCCGCGGCGTGGTCGGTGTGGGCGGCGGCGTGCCGATCAAGTACCGCGGCGAGACGATCGGCGCCGTCGCGTCTTCGGGCGCGGTGGGCGGCGACAATGACGAGCGCTGTTCGCAAGCAGGCATCGATGCTGTGGCCGACCAGCTCAAGTGACGATTTTCAAATTGTCGCGGCACGCAGCAAGATCGAGCTGATTTCGGCGGCGGCGTTGCTGCGCGCCTATGCCAAGGCGCTGCCGGTGGATTTGGCGCCCCAGGGATTCTCCCAGGAGCTGGCATCCCTGCCTGGAGTCTATGCGCCGCCGCGGGGTGAGCTGCTGCTGGCCAAGCGCGGCGACCATGTCCTGGGCTGCATTGCCCTCAAACCGCTGAAGCCGCCCCGTATCGCGGAGATCAAGCGCCTGTTCGTGCGGCCGCAGGCGCGCGGGAAGGGCGTGGGCAAGGCGCTGGTCGAGGCGACGGTCGAGGCAGCCAGGCAGATCGGTTATACGGAAATCAAGCTGGACACCTTGCCCGGGATGGAGGACGCCATCGCGCTCTACAAGGCCAGCGGCTTTGTCGCCATCCCGCCCTATGGCAGCCATCCCTATCCGGGATTGGTGACCTTGGGAAAAAAGCTTGCTTGAAAAGAAGCGGCGCACCCTAAGGGGAGCTCCGCTTCCTCGTCCATGCGTCAGTGGTTGGCGAGCACCAGACCGGCGATCAGGCCGGTGGCGGCCGCGGCCAGGACGTAATTGTTGTCCACCCGGCGGGGGGAGGCGGTCTGAGCATGTAGGGATTTTGCATGCATGCCGCGCAGGGCTGCCTTACTGCAGCGATTCGAGCGCAGGAATCAGGAGGTGCTTATCCTGCGACTCGGCTGTAGTCGGGACGGCGAGGGGGATGATGAACGCGCGCAATTGGGGATTGTTGCTTTTGTTGGCGCTGCTGTGGGGCAGTTCCTTCTTCTTTTACAAGGTGCTGGTGGCGGCGCTACCGCCCATCACGGTGGTGCTGGGCCGGGTCGGTATTGCGGCGATCGCGATGAATCTCTGGCTGGCCGCGCGGGGCCAGGCCATACCGCTGTCCGGCAAGCTG
>DATBCP010000186.1:0-3346 GCA_036270435.1 Rhizomicrobium sp.
ATATCGAAGGCTCGGCACTGACTCACTTCAAAGTGCTGAACCGGTATTCGGTGACTTCGTGCAGCGGCCTGGCGGGCGTCACTTCGGCCGAGGTGAAGTTGGGGTGATTGGGCGTGTCGGCCGCCCTTTGTGTTTCCAGGCTGATGGCCCAGTGATTGCCGTACAGCGCGCCCTTTCTGCCCTTGACTTGGGTGTTGATATTGTCGGTGTAGAGTTCCAGGCCCGGCTGGGTGGTGAAAGTCACCATCACGATGCCGGTGTCGGGATCGTCCACGCGGGTTGCGGGCCGAAGCTGTCCGACCACGCCATCCGTCAGCAGGGACGTGTCATAGCCGGGGATGCGCACACCATCCGCGACGGTCTGCACGACATCGGGCAGCGCCAGCCGGTCGCCGATGCGGACGGGCTTTGTGAAGTCATAGGGCGTGCCTGCCACGGACGCCACGGCACCGGTGGGCATGGCGTTGGCGTCAAAGGGCGTGTAGCGGCTGGAGAACAGGGTCACCCTTTCGTCGCCGATGTCCTTGGCGCCGCCATTCAAGTTGAAATAAAAATGGTTTGTGAGATTCATCACAGTGGGCTTGTCGGTGGTGCCTTTATAATCCAGGACCAGCGTATTATCGGCCCGCACCGTATAAGTGACTGTCACCGTGATATTGCCGGGAAAGCCGCCGGTGCCGTCCGCCTCCTTGATGGTGAGGGCCAGGCTGGGCTCGGGCCCATCATGCGCCACCGCATCCCACACCCGCTTCTGAAAGCCGTTGCCGCCGCCGTGCTGGATGTAAGTCCGCGGCGCCTGGGGCGCCGAACCCGCGGGCGTCGGACGGGGCGGCGGTGCGGGCTGTTCGTAAATCTTGCCGTCAACGAGGAATTTGAACGACAGGCGGTTGGCGTAGCGCCCGATCAGGGCGCTGTAGACGCCGCCTTTTTCGTAAGAGGCAAAATCGTCATAGCCCAGCACCACATTGGTCGGCTTCCCATGCCGGTCCGGCACCATCAGGTCCACCACCACGCCGCCGAAATTGGTGATCCTGGCCACCATGCCGCCCTTGCCGGTCAAGGTGAAAAGCCTGACCTTGTCGCCTTTCTGCGTGGTGCCCCAATCCTCGCCGCTGATGCCGGCTTTGATTTTGGCAGGCGCGGCCCAGGCCGGCGCTGCAAGGGGCGCCGCTGCCACCAGCATGGCAGCAGCAACGAAGAAAGTGCGGCAGGTCATTTTTCCCTCTACATTTGCTGGTGCCAGCCTAGCGGCACTGCGGCCGAAGCTGAAGCTTGGTTACGCCCACGCCGCGACAGGCGCAACCCGGCTCCGATGGGCTGTTTTCCGCGTCTGCCATTGATCAATCGCATGCCCGCTTATGGCGCAAAGCAGACATTCCGGCCGCCGCTCCCCGAGAGCACCCCCGAACCTGATCTCCCAGCGATTATGCCGTGCAATAGGCCGTTTGGGCCGGCCGGCCCTTCCCTAACGAGGTGCCGATCCGACGTTAGTTTGAAGTTATCAATCGATTTGCTGAATGGGGCGCAACGTTGCCTCTGGCTCTTTGATCCAATGGCCGGAGCAGCGACTACGTCCCGGTGGACGGGGAAGCTCGGGTGAGCTGTCAGTCCAGAATCCGCCATACAATCTGGAATGCCGATCCGCAGCGGCGAGGGCGTGATCGCACACAAGCCCTTGCCGACAAATCAGGAGGCGCCCATTTGATATGAGACACTTCGAGGACGTTTTATCCCCACGCTGTCATGGAAATTTCATGGACGCATGAACCCTGAAATTGTCTTTGCTGCGCGGTCGGTTATGGCATGGTCGGGCAATGCGGCGGCTACCAAACGAGCGCGCGCGATGGCTTGCGCAGAATATTGTACCGCATGAAAGGTCGATCCGTTCATGGCTGGGGCGGCGCACGCACGGCCTGGACTTGGATGACATCATCCAGGAAATGTATGCGCGGCTGGCAGCGCTGGAATCGGTGGAAGACATCCGCAACCCCCGCCAGTACGCAGCACAGACCGCGGTCTCCATCACGCTCAACATGACCCGTCATGCCCGGGTGATCCAAATGATCCCCGTGAGCGACTTTGAGGAGATGGGTCTGACGTCGTCCGAGCCGTCGCCGGAGCGCGCCATCACCGCGCGAGAGGATCTGCGGGAGTTGCGCGCGGCGCTGCAGACCTTGCCTGCCACATGCCGCAAGGCGTTTCTGTTGCGCAGGGTGGAGGGGCTGTCGCACCGCGAAATCGCCGCGCGGCTGGGGATCAGCACCAAGACGGTCGAGAAGTACATGGCGAGAAGCGTGCGCTTCCTGATCGAGACCTATGGGCGGGGAGGGAAAGAAACGCCTGACGTGTCTATGGATTCAAATCAAAGACCGGACGGAACGGGCAAGGTGAGATTGGGTCCATGAGCATCAGGCTTTCAAGCCGCGAAGTTTACGACCAGGCGGCAGTTTGGGTCGCCCGAGTCGATGCGGGCTCGCTTTCGGATGCCGAACTGCAGACGCTGGATGCCTGGCTGGACGCCGATACGCGCCATTTCGGCGCCTATGCGCAGGCCCGCGCGCTGCTGGAGCCCATGGCTCAGCCTTGCGCCATGGCGCAGGCCGGGCCCCGGCCGGTGAAGCGGCGCATGCTTCTAACCGCCAGCATCGCCGCATCGCTGGCGGTGTTGGCGAGCGGCGCGATCTATACCGCCCAGGTGTGGCGGCAGGAGCGCTACAGCAGTCGGATTGGGGAGATGCGGGTCTTGCCGCTCAGCGATGGCTCGGTCGTAACCCTCAACACGAATTCGGAGATATTGGTGCGGTATTCCAAGGAGCGGCGGGAGATACAGCTCGTCCAGGGGGAGGCGCTGTTCGACGTCGCTAAAAACAAGCAGCGCCCCTTCATCGTGGTGGCGGGCAGCACCCAGGTGCGCGCGGTGGGCACCAGTTTCACAGTGAAACTGCTGCCCGATCAACCGGTGCAGGTCGTGGTGCGGGAGGGCGTGGTGGAGGTGAAGCGGCCAGATGTGCCGGTCGCGCCCGCGGTCAGAGTTGCTGCGAACACACGGGCGGAGGCGCCCACCGATACGCCGATCGTGACCGAGGCGATGCCGCCGGCCGAAATCGGCCGCGCGCTGGCATGGCGGGTCGGGCGCATCGCCTTCCATGGCGAAACCCTGGACGAGGCGGCGGCGGAATTTGCCCGTTACAGCGATGTCCGCATCCATATCGACGATCCCGCCGTGGGCAAAGAACGGATCACCGGCCTGTTTGTGTCTGCCGATCCGGTGGGTTTTTCCAAGGCGGTCGCGGTGTCTTTCAATCTGCGCGCCGAGATCAGCGATAGGGACATTCGCCTCAGCCGT
>DATBCP010000187.1:0-2032 GCA_036270435.1 Rhizomicrobium sp.
GAATCTTCGCGCCGGAATGTGACCGCCGTCAAACACCGAGCGCTGCGACGGTTAATTTGCGCGCCTTCAGTCCGGCACTTGGTCCAGCGCTTGGCGCGCCTGTTTGCGTGGCGAAGCGTCTATCCAGGCGAGCGTGAAAGCAAAGCCCAAAATCCCCACCGCAGTGATGAGGATGAAAGACATCTCGACGATGCCAAGTTCCATGACGTACTCCCCGCCCGGGGTTATGTTTACCTGTCCCGTAATTGTCGCAAATTGTCGCAAAGTTGTCAACCGTTTTCGCGCATGGGCCCGGCCATCCCATTTTGGCCCGCTTCGGTGGCCCGCAGCTCCCCTGCCTGTCCTGGTCCTGAACAATTAGCCCAGGGACGCCCCCGGCCTTTTCGGCGATTAACCAGCAAAAGCAAATCAACTCGCGATTTGGCACCGCCCTTGCGACAACCCACCCGAATACGCTCGCAGGACACCAAAATGAGACAGTCCCTCGTCAAGACCTTGGCCATCGCGCTGGCCACCGGCGCCGCCTTGATGGCGGTATGCAGCGCCGCGCAGGCCGGCCCGATCTATGTGTTCAGCAACAGCACGGGCACACAGCCTTCCAACGTGGGCGTCATCACCCTCACCCAAGTGGACACCACCCATGTGTCTGTGAACGTGGACCTGCTGTCCGGCTACGGCTTCGTCAATACCGGCGGCCCGCATACGCCTTTCGCCTTCAACCTGGACGGATCGCTGACCGGTTTGACGATTTCCAGTTGGAATTCCCCAGTCGGCGGGTCTTACACCAACAGTCTCGGCAACAGCGGCACGTTTGGCCTGAACACCGCCACAGGCGGCGACAATACCGTGTTTGGCCACTTCAACGTCGCTCTCGACGACACAGCCGGCAACGGCTCGTCCAAGGGCTATTATGGCGATTTGCTTTTCACGCTTTACCGCCCGGGCAGCCTCGACACCGCTGATTTCACGGCCTTCTCTGGCGATCTCTCCAACAACATCAATTCGGGCACTACAGGTGCGCAGGGCTGGTCTGAAGGCATCGATCCGCCCTCGACCCAAGTGCCTGAACCCCTCACCCTGTCCTTATTCGCCGCGGGCTTGGCCGGATTGGCCGGCATGCGCCGCCGCAAGTCTTTTTCTGGGGCAACAGTCGCCTAATTCTCCCTCTGGCTGACTGCAACTGATGGCCTGGCGCGCCGCCTCCAACCGGCTCGCCGGGCCAAATTTCTTGTTCCGCCATTCTTTCAACCCCGCTATCGCTCCGGCGGCGTTGCTCAAAGCCGCAGCCAGCCGCTAGCGTCTTCTGATGTCCGATGCCCTTCTCCTTTCCATCCAGACCGGACGCACCGCGCCTTTGGGCCCCGACGAGGTGCCCAGCGCCTTTGTCAAAACCGCGCGCCAAGGAGCGGTGGCGGTGACGCGGCTGGGCTTGGATGGCGACGAACAGGCCGATCTCAGCGTGCATGGTGGACCAGAAAAAGCGGTCTATGCCTATGCCGACATCCATTATCCCCAATGGGCATCGCAGTTTCCGCAACTCGCAGCACACTTCATCGGCGGCGCGATGGGCGAAAATCTCACCGTCTCCGGCCTGGACGAAAGCGCCATCTGTGTCGGCGATGTCCATCAGGCCGGCAGCGCCCTGCTCCAGGTCTGCCAGCCGCGGCAGCCTTGCTTCAAATTCGCCCTGCGCCACGACAACAAATACCTGCCCAAGGCGATGGTGCGGAACGGCTTCTCCGGTTGGTATTATCGGGTGCTGCGGGTGGGCCAGCTGGAGGCCGGCGATGCGCTGACGCTCACCCACCGCCCCAATCCGGACTTTCCCTTCGCCCGGCTGGTCGAGATCATTTACCACGGCAAGGCAACGCGGGACGAAATCCGGCGCATGGCCGAACTCGAAGGCCTGGCCAGCCAATGGCGCGATCATGCGCGGCAGACGCTGGAACAGGACATGCCTCGCATTTGACTAAAACTCTAATGATTAGAATTCCGGGGTTTCCGTTAGACGCCCCTTAAGGCGCGAGGTGCA
>DATBCP010000188.1:0-2362 GCA_036270435.1 Rhizomicrobium sp.
TCGGTCCCTCGCTAGCGGCAGCGTAGTGCGAGACCGATTTGCCGCTTCGCGGACGTGCCTCACCCCACGACGCAAAAGACCCCGGCCCTTCGGGTTGCGTTGCGGCGGGCGCCCGCGGTGTCGCCGTCCTCGACCGTATTCCCCGATACGCTCTTCGGCGTCGGTACGCTGTCGCTACCGACCCTGGCGGATCGCCTCACCGCAACGCAACGCAGTCGATTCAATCTGGTCCCAACTTGGTCTAGGCATCATGAATTCACCACACGGGCATGCAGCCGGCTGATCGCATCAAGCGCCGAGGTCACCGATCCCTCCTGCCATCCGGGCAGGCGCGAGGCATGCTCATTGGCCAGCACGATACGGCCGTCAAGCGCGCAGAGATTGTCGTAGTGCACGGCCCTGCTTTCCTCCGTCCAGTTGCCCTGGCAACCCATGGTCCAGGGCACGCGATGCCAGGCCACCGCCACGCCATTCTCGAACTCCGACATATATTGGGGATGGATCTGCGAGCCTTGGGCCAACGCATCCTGGATGCGTTCCTCGGGCGGCTTGGACGCGGCGATATAGGCGGCCCTGCCGAAGGTATAGGCGCCGAGCAGAACGCCTTTGCCCTTGGAGAAATAATCCCACATCGGATAGCCGATGGTGGCGATAGGCATGTCGGTATAGGTGTGGCCGCCATAGATCTGCTCGTCTTCCTCCCAGAAGCGGCGCTTGAATTGCAGGCCGATCTTCAGCGCCGCCATATAGGGTAACTGGTCGATCGCTGCCTTCATTGCCGGCCCCACATTCATGGGAATCTGGCTGAGGATCGGGGTGGGAATGGTGCAGACGCACCATTTGGCCATCGCCGTACGTGCCTCTTTCCCGCCGCGGCTGTCGACATAGGTTGCGGTGACGCCCTTCTCGTCCTGATGGATGTTGATCACTTTGCAATTGTATTCGATCAGCGGGCCAAGTTCCTTGCCCATGGCCTTGCCGATCATTCCCATGCCGCCCTTGGGCTGGAAGATCGCGCTCTGCAACTCGTAATTATGCGCGGCGGCGATGGCCGTCCAAAGCCTGGACTGCAGCACGTCGCTGAGCGCGGACGGTTCGGACGGCACCGCCACGGATTTGAGCCCGCCGCCCGGGTCCACGGCAAATCCGCGCCGCATGGAACTGTCGATACCGGCCTTGTAGGCATAATTCGCGTCCAGCGCCCCCCAATTCTGGAGCGCCAGCATCAAGACCTCACGGTCCTCCTTGCTCACCGCCTGATCCAGCGCGTTCTGCCGGGTCGATTTGGCCAGAAGCTCGGCGACATGGCCGTGAAAGTCGGCCTGGACCTGGCGATAGCGTTGCGGCTTTCCGCCATAGGCTTGGGTGGCGTGGACATAGGCGTTGTAATTGACCTGGGTGAAGGGCTCCAACGTCACACCCAGCCGGCTGGCATAATGCAGAATCCCGCGATGGTGATAGGGCAGCCGCCAGGGGCCGGGATTGATGTACTGGCCTGGATCGAACTGGACATGTTGGGTCGCGCCGCCCAATTCGGTGAAGGTATCGCCGCCATAGAGCGACCAGTTCCGTCCGCCCGGCCGCCCGTTATATTCCAGCACCCGCACCTTGTAGCCGGCGTCGCGCAGCTCCATGGCAGCGACCATGCCGGCAACACCTGCGCCCAGGATCAGAACCGTGGCATCAGCCGGCGGCGGCGACAGCTTGATGGGGCCGGTAAAAGTCGACCCTTCCGCGTAACCCAGCTCTGTCATGGCGTGGTACATGGCGGCACTGCCCGCCACCACGCCGATCATGCTGAGCAGTGAGCGCCGGCTTGGCGCGGGACCGCCGTCAGGCATGCAGAATCCCCCTCGAATGCCGGGTGATTTCACGCCGAAAGCGCGTTGATTTCAATATTCCTGGCTCATGCCGCCATGTGGAAAATCATGCTTTCGGCCACCAGGCCCGGCCCGAAGGACATGGCGCAGCCCCGCCCCTCGCGCTCCTCCCGCATGATGCGGTCCAGGACGAACATCACCGTCCCCGACGACATGTTGCCACAATCATTCAGCACGGAACGGGAGGCGTTCATGGCGGTTGGCGAAAGGCCGAAAGCCTGTTCCACCGCATCCAGTACCGTGCGTCCGCCAGGGTGGACAGCCCATAATTCGACGTCATTGGCCCCGTCCAGCAGGGCGTCGCGCGAATGGGCTAGGGCAGCGCGGATGGCGCCCGGAACCCGCCCGGACAGCACCATGTCGAAACCCTGTTGGCGGATGTGCCAGCGGATCAGCTCGCTTGTGCCCGGCACCAGCGCGGCGCGGAAGGATTCCATCGCCACGCCTTTGGGTTCGGCAGAGATCAGCGCCGCGGCGCAGCC
>DATBCP010000189.1:0-7524 GCA_036270435.1 Rhizomicrobium sp.
CGTGGTGTCCGGCATCGGTTCCGGCTGCATCACCAATGTCCTGTCCGCCGTCATCGTCAATCGCTGGTTCGTCAGCCATCGCGGCACGGTGATGGGCGTGTTCGCGGCATCAACCTCCACCGGCACTTTGGTCTTCGTGCCGGTGCTGTCCGCCATTTCGTTGGACCATGGCTGGAAGCCGGTGGTGCTGTGCGTCTCGCTTGCCATGGCGCTGTTGGTGCCGCTGGTATACTTCCTGTTGCCGGAAACCCCGGCCGATGTGGGCGCCATTCCGATTGGAGCGGATTCTTCCATGGTCGCTCTCGCGGACGCTCCCGCTGGATATTCGCCAGGGCTGCGTCAGCGCGGCAACCCGCTGAAAGCCGCTTTTTCCGCGCTGGGCGAAGGCATCCGGTCCGGCAGCTTCTGGCTGCTGGCAAGCACTTTCTTTGTTTGCGGCTTCACCACCAATGGCCTGGTAGGCACCCATATGATCGCTCTGTGCCACGACCATGGCATGGATGCGGTGGCAGCAGGCGGATTGCTGGCGATCATGGGCTTCTTCGATCTGGTCGGCACCACGGCTTCGGGCTGGCTGACCGACCGCATCGATCCACGCAAGCTGCTGTTTGCCTATTACGGTTTGCGCGGCCTGTCGCTGATCTATCTGCCCTTCGCCAATTTCACCTTCTTCGGCCTGTCGCTGTTTGCGATGTTTTACGGGTTGGACTGGATCGCCACGGTGCCGCCCACCCTTGCCATTGCCAACCGCGCCTTCGGCACCCAAAAGGCCCCCATCCTGTTCGGCTGGATTTTCGCCAGCCACCAGGTCGGCGCGGCCGCGGCGGCTTTCCTTGCCGGCGCCTCCCGCACCGCGACGGGGTCCTATTTCGATTCCTTTATCATCGCCGGCTTCGTGGCGGTGGGCGCTGCCTTGCTCGCCTTGATGATCGGCACAAAAGGCGCCCAGCAGGTCCAGGCGGCAACCTGATCCGGGCAACATTTGCCGGGGCCGGGTTTCTGCCTTCCGAACACTGTTCAATCCATTGAAATTGCTGCCATAATTTCGTGAAGATCGCGGCACGATTCTGGCAAAGGTTTCAGCCGAACACCAAGGCAGAAGCCGTTCATGCACCGCGCACCTTATTACCTTCGTATTGCCGCCCTGATCGTCGGAGCCGCCATCGCGGCCTCGCCCGCCTTTGCCTTCTCCAGGGTCAAGGACCTGGTCGAGGTGCAAGGCATCCGCGAGAATATGCTGGTCGGCTATGGCCTGGTGGTCGGCCTGAACGGGACCGGCGACAGCCTCAAGAACGCGCCCTTCACCCAGCAGAGCATCCAGACCTTGCTGGAGCGGCTGGGCACCAACACCCGCGGCCAGGTGATGCAGACCAAGAATGTCGCCGCCGTGATGGTGACCGCCAACCTGCCGGCCTTTGCCGCGCCGGGTTCGCGCATCGATGTGTCGGTGTCCGCCATGGGCGACGCCAAGAATTTGCAAGGCGGCACGCTTCTGGTCACCACCCTGTTCGGCGCGGACGGACAAATTTATGCCCTGGCCCAGGGCCCGGTCGCGGTCGGCGGCTTTTCCGCACAGGGCGATGCCGCCAGTGTGACGCGGGGCGTGCCCACCGCGGGCCGTATCTCCAACGGCGCCATCGTGGAAAAGGACACCGGCTTCAAACTGTCCAGCCTGAACAACCTGAAATTGTCGCTGCACAATCCCGACCTCACCACCGCCACCCGCATCGCCAAGGCGGTCAATGCCTATCTGGGCGGCTCGACCGCCACGGCGACCGATCCTTCCAATGTCGAACTGGCCGTGCCCGCCAACTATCCCGGCGGCGTGATGGCGCTGTTGACCGACATCGAGCAGGTGAAAGTGGATCCCGACCAGGGCGCCAAGGTCATCATTGACCAGACCAGCGGCGTGATCGTAATGGGCGCGGATGTGCGCATCTCCACCGTCGCCATCGCCCAGGGCAATCTCACCATCAAGGTCACCGAGACCGCCCAGGTCAGCCAGCCTTCGCCCTTCTCCCAGACCGGCACCACCCAGGTCGTGCCACGCACCAACATTCAGATCGACGACAGCAAGAACAACAAGATCGCAGTCATGCCGGACGGCGTGTCGCTGCAGCACCTGGTCGATGGCTTGAATGCGTTGGGGGTGGGTCCGCGCGACATCATCTCCATCCTGCAGGCCATCAAAGCGGCCGGCGCGCTGCAAGCCGATATCGAGGTGATCGGCTGATGGACGCCGCGATCCAGACCACCATGGCGATGGCGCAGCAGACGCCCCTGGCATCCGCACCCAAGCCTACAGCCAGCCAGACCAAGGCGGACTGGGCCGCCAAGGAATATGAGTCTGTCTTTATCTCGCAGTTCCTGGGCAGCATGTTTTCCGGCATCCAGACCGACTCGCTGACCGGCGGCGGCCAGGGCGAGGAGATGTTCCGCTCCCTGATGATCAACGAATATGGCAAGAGCCTCGAACAGCGCGGCGGCTTCGGCCTGGCCGCGCAGATGAAGGCCCAGCTGCTCAAGCATCAGGAGACCGCGGTCCAATGACACCCGCAAGGCCCAATGACAAGTTGGAAGATACGCCGCGCATCGAGCGGCTGATCGCGCTGGCCGAACGGCTGATCCTGGCCTTGGAAAGCGATATCGCCGAATTGAAGAAGGGCCGCACCGCGACCTTGAAGACCAACGATCCCGAGGTCCAGAAGCTGACGGCACTGTATGGCCGCGAGGCCCAGAACTTCGATCCGCGCATCGCCCAGTCCGCTCCGCCCAGCCTGCGTCAGCGTTTCCTGGCCATCACCGCCAGGTTCCGCGACGTGCTGCAGATGCATGCCCGCATGATCGCGCGGGTGAAAAATGCCAGCGAGGGCATCATCCGCGCCATCGCCACCGAGGTGGAGCGCGCCAATGCGCCGACGCGGCCTTACGGTCCCCGGCCAGGCACTGCACCCAAGTCCTCCGGCGCGATGCTGTTCAACAAGGTGGTTTGATTTTTCCTGTTTTACCAATTGTCATTCCCGCGTAAGCGGGAATCCAACTTGGTTTGGGTTCATCGCCTGACGAAGAAGTTGGATGCCCGCTTTCGCGGGCATGACAATATTCTTTGCCGAAGGAATGTGGCCTACAACCCGCCCAAGGCTCCTAGCAGGCTCGACAACCCGCCGCCGCCGCTCTGCCCGCGATTGGCGACGATCGCCTGGATATTGGCAACCGCATTGTTGGGATCATTGTTCATCAGCGACAAGGCCAGATTGTAATTGGCCAATTGCGCGGTGGTGGCAGCGTTGGCGCTGCCGCTATTGTTGCCCGGCGCGGCAGGCGCCGGCGGCGGCGCATTGGTGGTCTGATAGGTGCTCTGGATACTGGACAGCACCTGCAACAGGGTGGAGCGCGCCAAATCCGCGCCCATCTTGGTTGAGATGTCCAACGGACCGGTGACGCCGCCGGTCAGGCCCAGGCCATAAGTCGGCGTCACGCCGGCCTGCGAATTTGTCCTGCCGCTCGTGGTGCTGCTGGTGGTGCTGGCGCTGCCGGTGGCCCGCGCGGTCAGCACGCCGGGTGTGAGACCCAGCCGCGACAAGGCATCGAAAGCATCGGGGCCCGCCACCAGATTGATGGTTTTGCCGGCATTGACCTGGATTTTCAGATTCTCGCCGCCGCCGGTGTAATTGATGCTGGCCTTGCCGATACCGCCCAACTGGCCGTTTATCTTGGTCACCAGGGAATCAAACGTCTCGCCCTGATCGATGGTGACGGTGGCGGTACGCGCCGCGGTGCCCTGGATCCGGATCTGGAAGGAATCGCCTGCGCGCAAGGTGGTCTGGTTGGTGAGATCCACCGACTGGTTCAGCGAGATGGTACCGCGCGGCAGGCCAAGCGCGTCCAACACGCTGGAACCTTGTGTATCGATCGCCACGCTTTTGCCGGTTGAGACGCCATCGGCGCCGCCATATTGCTGGGTCCACTTGACGGCGCCATTGGTCCCGATCGCGGTCGCAAAAGCATTGTTGGCATTCTGCACGCTGCGCTGGGCACCGGCGAAGGTGCCGGTGGTGGTGCCGGAGACATAGACGGTACCGTCAGCCGCCACGGTGACGGCGCCGGCGGTGTCGGTGCCGGAGGTGCCGATATAGGTGACCGTGTTAGGACTGACGCTGGTGCCGTTGTCAGTGGCGCTGAAGACAAAGGCATCGATGCCGCCGCTGGCCGGTGCTGCCACGCTGCCTGCAAGATTTCCGTTGCTGGTGGAGCCGGAGACATAGACCTTGCTGCCCTGAACCGCCAACCCGCCGATGCTGCCGCCCGCCTGCAGGTCACCCAGGTCCTGAGTCCAAATGGGGGCCGCGGTGATGTCGCCGCCCGCATATTTCGCCAGGATGGCGTGGCCGTTCTGCACGCTGGCGACAAAGAGGCTGCCATCGGCGGCGGTCGCGGTCGCCGCCACACTGTCATTGCCGCTGGTGCCGAACTGGTTCTCCGCCAGCAACTTGCCGTTGGAGTCGAATTTGGCGAGGAAGGCATCAGCCTTGCCTTGGGAGGTTTGACCGGCGCCGACGACGCCGCCGGAAACGCTGCCGCCGATGGTGATATTGCCGCTGGCATCCACGCTGACGGCATTGGATTGGTTGGTGGCCAGGGTCTGGATCTGCTTGATCCAGGTCTGGTTGCCGCTTGCGTCATAGCGCGCGACAAAGGAATCGTTATTGCCGTTGGCCACCGATGTCGTGGTCAGGTCGGCATTGGACGCGCCCGTGACAACCACGCCGCCGGACGGATCCAGCGCCAGGCCATAGCCATTGGCACTTCCGCTGCTGCCCAACAGGTTCTGCCACACCACATTGCCGGCGGAATCATATTTGGTGACATAGACGTCCTGCGTGCCCTGATTGAGCTGGCTGCCGAAATCCCCCGTGGCAGTGCCGATGACATAGACATTGCCGTTCGCGTCTACCTGGGTCGCTTCGGCGGCCGTGATGCCGCCGCTGGCCTTCTGGTTGACGCTGAAGGTCGAAGTGGGCGTGCCGTTGATGCCGGAAATCTTGGTCAGGCGCGCCGCCTGGTCGGCGGCGGTGGTGGTGACCGCCGAGGTCGCGACATTGGTGGTGGTGTTGGTTTCGGTCGCCAGACCCGAGCTGCCCACCAGGTAGAGCGATGGCGTGGCCGCGGCGGAAAAGCTCACCTGTTCGACACCGCCGGGGGAGACCTGCAGGCCATAGGTGGCATTGGTGTCGGAGGTGGTGGTGCCACCCGTCTGGGTCTTCTGGAAACGGGTGGAAAATCCCTGCGCCGACAGCTGGCTGTTCATGTAGGTGATGATATTTCCCAGGGTCAGCGGGCCCTGCACCTGCGACATGTCCATGGTGACGTTGGTGGTGACGCCGCCCTTCTTGATGCCGACGGTGAAGCTGTCCGAGGCGGAGATGCCCGGTAGCGCATTGTTCAGATTGGCGTTGGTCACCAGCTGTTTGGTGGCATAGGTGAAACTGCCGAACGCCACCGTTGCGGTGGAGGTGACCGTGTCGGACGGCTTGGCCGTCTGCAGGTTGAAATTGTTGAAGCTGCTGGTGTCGAGATATTGCTGGATCTGCGACAGGCCGGTCTGGAAGCGGTCGTTGAGGCCGGCCAGTTGGCCGCTGGTGGCCGAGCCGTTCTGCGCCATCTTGGCGAGATAGGCGAGTGTGTTCACCGCGCTATAGAGCGAGAAGAGCTTTTGATTGTCCTGTTCGGTCTTGGTGTCGCTGCCGGCGCCGGCGCCCAGCGGCACATTGGATGTGTCCAGGAAGTTGGTGGTGCCGAGAACCTTGGCGTCCTGTTTGGCACCGTTGGTGTTGGGTGTGTTCCAGGGCGGATTGTCGGCCGCCGTGGCGCCCTTGTTCTGGCTGGCGGCGAATTGCTGCTGCTGGACATTGGCCGCGGCGACGGCGGACGGACTGGTGAGGAGCTGGGATTGATAGAATCCCAGCAGCACCGAAGGATCGATTCCGCCTATGCCCGACATAGCGGAAGGTTCGCATCCGCGGCGTTAAGAGCCCGCTAATGACTCGGGATTCACGCAGAAAAACAGCCTTAACGGGACCTTAATTGGAACCGGTCATGGTCGCGGGCCATGAGCGCCGCCTATCAATCCGGTTTAAAACTATCCGTCCAGGGGCGGCATGCCGAAGCCATCGCGCAGTTCGAGCAGGCGCTGACCCAGAACCCGAACGATATCAAGGTGCTGTTTGCCCTGGGCAACACAGCGGGCCAATTGGGACTGGCACAGGCGGCGGAACAGTTCTTCCGCCAGGTGTTGGTCCTGGAACCCACCCGCCTGGAGGCCATCGTCAATCTTGCCAACCTGCTGCGCGAATCCGCCCAGTATGATGCCGCCATCGCGCTGCTGGAGCCGGCCTTGGCGCGCGAGCCGCAGAGCCCCGAACTGCTCCTCACATTGGGCTCCGCCTGGCGGGAAAAAGGCAATTTTCTTGAGGCGCGCAAGCGCTACGAAGCGGCCTTGGCCGCCAGCCCCAATTACGTCCCCGCCCTGGCCAACCTGGCCGATATGCTCTGCGATTCAGGCGACCGCCAAGGGGCGCGAACACTGTACGATTCCGCGATCAAGGCGGACCCCAAGAACGCCCAGGCCCGGCTGAATCGCGCGGTCCTGCATTTGCTGAACGGCGATTTGAAAGAGGGTTGGCGCGACTATGCGGCACGGACCGAAGTGCCTGGCAAGGTGCCGGTGCCCGCAGGTGAACAGCGTTTGGCGCCCTGGACCGGAGGTCCGCTGAAACGGATCCGGCTGTTGGTGCGGGCCGAACAAGGGCTGGGCGATCAGATCCTGTTTGCGGGCCTGGTTCCCGATCTGGCGGCGCGGGCATGCGCCGAGGGCGGCAGCGTGATTGTGGAATGCGACCCCAGGCTGGTTCCGCTTTTCGCGCGCTCCTTTCCACAGGTTGCGATTCGCCCCGCGACGATCAAGACCATCGCGGGCGCGCCGGTGGCCGATTATGGCTGGCTCAAGGCGGCGGGTGGCGCCAACGCCGCGGTTCTGATGGGCAGCTTGCCCAAATATCTGCGCGGCGCGTTGGATAGCTTTCCCAACCCGCACTGTTTTCTTGTGCCGGACACCGCACAGACCGCGCGGTGGAGAAGATTCTTTCAGGACAACAGCCAGGGCCGGAAGATCATCGGTATCAGCTGGCGCAGCGGCAAAATCGGCGGAGGCGACCGCTCGCTGCAATTCGCGCCGCTGCAAGCCTGGGCACAGTTCCTGCGCGGCACCGACGCCAGCTTTGTTTGCGCCCAATATGCCGCGACGGACCAGGAGATCGCGACATTGGAAATGCTGAGTGGCCGCAAAATCCTGGTTCCCCAAGGGCTGGACCAGAAGAACGAACTGGACCGGACTTGCGCGATGCTGGCCGCTTTGGATGTCTTGATCAGCGCGCCGACTGCCGTTTCCTGGCTGGCGGCGGGAGCAGGCGTGCCCACCTTGAAGCTGCTTTACAGCACGGTCTGGACCGCGCTGGGCCAAAGTCA
>DATBCP010000190.1:0-3280 GCA_036270435.1 Rhizomicrobium sp.
ACTTGGGTCTCCGTGATCGCCAGCCGGTCGATACGCCCATGGATGCGGGTGCCCTTCCAGTCGAGTTCCGCCAGGAGATCGACTTCCGCTCGGCTGCCGGGCGCAAAAATTTCGGCAAAAGCGGGCGCCTCCAAAACCGCCAATGTTTCGTCCACCAGGGCTTGGGGATTCTTCCACCCGCTGGCCTCCAGGAATTTTGCCGCGACAGCGCGGCGCCGTTCGGGCGCGATGTCGGGCAACCGCGCCAACAAGGCATGCACCAACAGACCACGTTGGAAGCGCGCCGCGCCCGCTTGCAGCGGCGAAAAGGTCGGTGACGGGATGCCGGCGGCATCGGAAGGGCGGATCAGCTTCGGCCGTTGCGGCTCTGGCGGCGCCGCGACACCGACCCAGCCGGGCAATGCCGCGCGCGGCGGTCCGGCTGCCGCGGACCCGGCCCTCTCATTCTCCAGCGTGCCAAAGGCGGTGATCTCGCCTTCGCCGCTTGTCACTTTCACGCCCAGACTTTCGGCGGCGGCCTGGGCGAGCTGGTACCAGGAGCCGTTGCGGACACCCTTTTTGCTTTCAAAGCCACAGACATAGAGCCGGTCGCGGGCGCGGGTCAGCGCCACATAAAGCAGGCGGCGATGTTCCTTGAGGGTTTCCTCCTCCGCCCTGGCTTTGGCCTGCTTCACGATCTGGGGCGCGTCCGCCTCGGCAAGCGGAAACAGCACGCGGTCCTCATGGTACAGCAGCTGGCCCTTGCGGCTGGGCGGCTCGGGCAGGGCGGTGGTGTCGGGCAGGATGACGATGTCGGCTTCCAGCCCCTTGGCGCCATGCACGGTCATCACGCGCACTTCGTCGCGGCCATGTTCCATGTCGCGCTTGATCTCGACCTGTCCACGCTCCACCCAATCGAGAAAGCCTTCCAGCGACGGCGAATGCGCGCGTTCATGGGTGAGGGTCAGGGAGAGGAATTCATCGATGGCGTCGGCTGATTCTTGGCCCAGCCGCGCCAGCAGTTTTTCCTTGGCCCCCAAAGCCGTCAGCGCATGAGAATAGAACTCAAAGGGTGGTGCATAGTCGGCGCGCTCCAGCATGGCGGATAGGAAAGCATGTGCCGGCGCGAAGTCTTTCCTGCGGGACGCCAGCGCGCTCCACAGGTCGGCCTTGCGGTCGTGCGCCAAGGAAAAGAGGTCTTCCTCGCTCACGCCGCAAAAGGGGGAGCGCAACAGCGCCGCCAGGTTGAGGTCGTCTTCCCGCTGCAACACAAACCGGCCCAGGGCGATCAGGTCCATGATCGCGATCTGTTCGGTCAAGCGCACCCGGTCGGCGCCCGCCACCGGAATGCGGCGCAGCTTGAGCTGGCGGATCACTTCGCCGCCAAACGGCTCGCGGCGCGGCAGCAGGATCATGATGTCGCGCGGTGCGATTGCGTCACTGTGGCCGGGCAAGCGGGCTTTGTTTTTCAGCCAGCCTGCGATCTTGTCGGCCACCAATGCCGCCAGCCGCGCGACCGGGCTTTCCTTTTGCACCGTATCGACCGGCGCATAATAGTCGGTCTCTTCCTCTTCCTCCGGCATCAAAGCGGGCCAGAATTCGATGCCGCCCTTGGCGGTGTGACGATGGGCGCGATGGAGGACCTCCGCGCCGCTGACGGTAAGGCCGGCGCGGGCGGCTTCGCTGTCGAACACTTGATCCACGAATCTCAAGATTTCCGGCGCTGAACGGCGAGAGGTGATCAGCGGCACTTCCTGCAGCTTCTGTTTTGCGCCCGCGATGGCGCTCGCGAAAAAGCGGCGGTTGATGTCGAACTGGCTGGGATCGGCGCCCTGAAAGCTGAAAATGGATTGTTTCTCGTCGCCCACGGCAAAAATGGTGCGCAGTTGCTCGCGCTCGGTGCCAAAGCCGGCGAAGAATTCTTCCGTCAGTTTCCGGACGATCTCCCATTGTTCGGGGCTGGTATCCTGAGCCTCATCGATCAGCACATGATCGATGCCGCCATCCAGCTTGTAGAGCACCCAGCCCGCGGCGCCCGGTTCGTGCAGCAGGTCGCGCGTCCTGACGATCAGGTCGTCGTAATCCAGCACGCCGCGCAGCCGCTTGGCGGTCCGGTAATCGTCGCGCATCGTCCCGATCACGGTGAGCACCGCCTGCGTCAGTTCGGCGGCGCGGGCGTTTTTTCGCCGCTCGGCGGCCGAGCAATAACGCGCCTGCAAGGAGGTCAGATAGGCGAGCAGATCGGGGCGGGCATCGGCCAGTTTCTTGCTTGCGAGTTTGAGGCGCGGCTCGCCCTTGGCGGTGAGAAAGAAGCCGCCCAAAGCGGCAAAGTCCATGTCGTTCAAGAGGGCGGCAAGCTTGTCCGCCGCTTCGCTGTCGGTCTTGCCGCCACCGCCCAGCCAGACACGGGCTGTCTTGAGTTGTTCGATATCCTTGGCCAGGGCGCCGCAGAAATCATCGCCGATGCCTTGGGCGGTCTCGCCTTCCTCCAGGCCGTGCATTTCGCGCAGCGTGCCGTCAATATCCTCCACGCGCGCAAAAAAACGGTCCAGCTTGCGGCGATCGCCGCCCAGGGCCGCGTCCAGGATTTTCGTCAGGGTTGCCTCGCTGGTCTCGGTCACCAGCCGCGCTATGGCCGCTGCCAACGGCTCCTCGCCCGCCCCCGCGCGTTCCAGCACGCGCTGGCGCGCCTCGCCGATCAATTCGCGGGCCGACTGGTCGTCCAGCACCTCGAAGCCCGGCGCGATGCCGGCTTCCAGGGGAAAACGCGACAGCACGATCTGGCAGAAAGCGTGCAGGGTGAGGACCTTCAGCCCGCCGGGCGTTTCCAGCGCCGCCGCGAACAGCCGTCGCGCCTTGGGCAGATCGGCATGGGCATCGCCGCCGATGGCGACGATGCGGTCACGCAGTTCCTCATCAGGCGCCATGGACCATTCGCCCAACTGGGCGAACAACCGGTCCTGCATCTCCGCCGCGGCCGCCTTGGTAAATGTCAGGCAGAGAATCTTCTGCGGCTCGGCATCGGCCAGCAGCAGCCGCGCCACGCGATTGGCCAGGGTATAGGTCTTGCCCGCGCCGGCATTGGCCGCCACCCAGGCGGACACGTCCGGGTCGGATGCCAGCATGGAGGGATCGCGGATCATGCCTCCGCCGTCCAACCGGAAGGTGACCATTCCCTGACCCGCGCCAGATGGTCGTAGTCGCCGGCAATGTCGGCGCGGAAGGGCCGCACGCGAGGGCGATACGGCGTCGCCTCATCCTTGAACCAGGCGATGCGGCGTTGAAGCTGCGCCACTGCTTC